>JAJZLD010000292.1 GCA_021803785.1 Pseudomonadota bacterium
CGCCGCAAACGACGGCAACACCGCGCGGCAATGCCAGACGAGCCAGGTCATGTTGCGGAACATGGGCGACGCGCTGATTGCCGTCCAATCCGCAGTGCCGCCAACCGAGCGCGCCAAAGCGCTTGCGCGGATGAGCGCACGCCAACAACGGCTCGAAGTGCTGCAGGGGCGGGCAAAGACGCTGGAAGCATCCGGTCCAGTCAAGGCGAGGCTGGCCTCCAAGAGTAAGCCCAAGATCACCCGCATCCGAATTTCAGCCTTCGGCTTCTCACGCGGCGCAGCCGAAGCGCGCGTCTTTGTGAACTGGTTGCTGGAGGCTTACGGAAGCCGCATTGCGGGCATCCCTTTGCAGATCGACTTCCTCGGCGTGTTCGATACCGTTGCGTCGGTGGGCCTCGCGCATGGCTTGCTGGTGACCGACGGCCACATGGGTTGGGCCGATGGCGAAAACATGGTCGTACCCGAATCCGTCAGGCGCTGTGTTCACCTGGTCGCGGCACACGAAGTGCGCGGCAGCTTCCCGCTCGACTCGGTGTGCATCGGCAACGAATTGCCATCGAACTGCAAGGAGATCATCTACCCCGGAGTCCACTCGGATGTAGGGGGTGGCTATCCGCCGCACGACCAAGGGCGCTCGCCAAGCGACGCAGACAAACTCTCGCAGATCCCGCTGGCGCAGATGTATCGCGAGGCGATCATTGCGGGGGCTCCGCTGCGATTAGAGGCGCAATTTGACGAACAGGTGACACCCATGTTCGCCGTTTCCGCTGAGCTCAAAAGCGCCTTCAACGCCTACATCGCCGCAACCCGAACCGGCAAGGTGGCACCAGCGGGCATGAAGGACCCGATGTTCCCGGAAGAAACACAACCCGCGGGGACCGTCGAGCAGATCATGCACAACCAGTACGGCCACTACCTGGCATGGCGCAAGCTGAGGCTTGGCAACATCCATGCACAGAAGAACGTGCAGGAGGCACAAACCGGCTCGCGCTTGCAAGACATTGCCGACCTGAAACTCGCAGACGAAGAGTTGCGCGAAGAGCTCGCCCTGCTGAACACGCCGGTCTGGCGACGTGCGCTTTCGGCCACTTCCCTGCTCGGCCGTATTGAAGCGGCCGCCCAGCAAGAGAAGTTCGCAGACTGGAGCGAGATTCGTCCGATCTGGGAGCACGCCCATCTCGATGCACAAAAGGATCATGCGATCGTCGATTTCTTTGATCGCTATGTGCATGACTCAAGGGCGTGGTTCAAGATCCTCGCGAGTGACGATGCGGACTGGTTCGACAGCATCGGCCCCAACGGCGAGAAAAGAGAAGGCGAACTCACGAGAAAGACCAAAGCCAAGCTCAAAGAGCTTGAGCAAGAGCGGGCGCAAATGGTGCGCGACGCCGAGTACTTACGATCGCCCAAACCGCAGCCCTTCTCTGTTTCCGCCGTCGGCAATTTGGCCACAGCGCGCTCGGGGCCGGCCTACAACGTGATGGCAGTCCCCCAGTCGGATCAAATGCGTGCCCAGTGGCTGGCCGCCACCGAAGCGCGAATCGCAGCGTGCGACAAAGAGATCGCCGCCTACAAGAACGGCACCAAAACCCTTCTGAACCGCGGCGCGATGAATCACGAGATGTTTGCAGTGTGGGGCTACCTGCGCTGGCGCCGGATCTACACGACCGGTTCGCCACGCCCGCCCAAGCTCGTATACAAGCCTGTCGATCGTGCCGCGGCACTCAAAGCGCTGGATCAACGCCAGCGCGACTACATGGCCGCATTGCGCAAGGGGATTGAGGAGGCGCGCGCAAACGTTCAGGCACAGAACGGTGACTTGGTCGCTTTCGACCGATCACAGCAGTACATCATCGAATACACAAGCACATGGATGGCCAAGGAGAGGGCCGCGATCTGAAACGCCGCGGTAGCGGCGACGACGAACGCAAAGTTGATCAGAGGCACCCCGTGTCGTCGCACGCTGTGCGCAGCCACGACTTTGCGGCACACTGAGGCGACTGCCTTCATCGCTCGCCGCAATGACGCGCCTCCGGATCTGCTCGTACAACATCCACAAGGGTTTCTCGCAGTTCAACCGCCGCATGGTGATCCATGACCTGCGCGAGCGGCTGCGGGGCTTGGATTCGGATGTGGTGTTCTTGCAGGAGGTGCAGGGGCTGCATCTGGGGCATCAGGCGCAGCACGATGACTGGCCGGCGATGCCGCAGCACGAGTTCCTCGCGCAGGGCAACTGGCAGCAAACGGCGTACGGCGGTAACGCGGTGTATCGGCAGGGGCACCACGGCAATGCGTTGATTTCGAAACTGCCGATCCTGGCCGCGGATAACCAGGATGTGTCACTGACCCGCTTCGAACGCCGTGGCCTGCTGCATTGTGTGCTGGGCATGGACAACGGTGTGCCGCTACACGCGATCTGTGTGCATGTATCGCTGACCGATGCCCAACGTCGGCGCCAGCTCTCTAGCCTGATCGAGCGGGTGCATGAGGAGATTCCGCCGGATGCGCCGGTGATCATTGCCGGTGACTTCAACGATTGGCACAGCAAGGCGAACGAGTGGCTCGCGCGCCAGCTTGGTATGCAGGAGGTGTTTACCGAACTGACGGGGCGGCCGGCGCGCAGCTTCCCGAGCAAGCTGCCTTTGCTCACGCTTGACCGGATCTACGTACGCCACCTGCGCCCCACCCAGGCCGAAGTGTTGCGCGGCCATGGCTGGGCGACCGTATCGGACCATGCACCGCTCACTGCGGAGCTGGTCTACACCGGCTGACATGCCTGCGCCGCTGCTCCCCGGTAACGCGCTCACGCTGCTCGAATGCGGTGCGGCGTACTTCCCCGCGCTGATCGCTGCAATCGAGGCGGCGCGCATCGAGGTGCACCTGGAGACCTACATCTACGCCAGCGATGCAACAGGTGAGGCGGTCACCGCTGCGCTCAGCCGGGCGGCAGCGCGCGGCTGCGCGGTACGGGTGCTGGTGGACGGCTTCGGAGGCCGCGATTTTGTCGATCACACCGCGCCACGGCTCCGAGCAGCCGGCGTCGAAGTGCTGATCTACCGGCAAGAGCTACGCACCCTGCGCTTTCGCCGCCACCGCCTGCGACGACTGCACCGCAAACTGGCAGTCATCGACGCACGGATTGCCTTCGTTGGCGGCATCAACATCATCGACGACATGGATACGCCCGGCCAGATCCCGCCGCGCTTCGACTACGCGGTGAAGGTGGAAGGCCCGCTGCTGGGGCCGATCCACACATCGGTGCACCGGGTGTGGTGGCTGGTAAGCTGGGCCGGTTTGCGCAAGCGCCCGGCCTGGCAAAGCGAATTGGCGGCCTCCCCCTTGCCGGTTGGCGCAGTGCGCGCCGCCTTCGTGGTGCGCGACAATCTGCGCAACCGGCGCGAGATTGAGGCCGCGTACCTCGACGCAATCGCTCAGGCGCGGCGCGAAATCGTGATTGCCAACGCCTACTTCTTGCCCGGTCGACGCTTCCGCCAGGCCCTGATCGAAGCTGCGCGGCGGGGTTGCAACGTGGTGCTGCTGTTGCAAGGGCGGGTGGAATACGTATTGCTGCACTACGCCACGCGGGCCCTCTATCCGCACCTGCTGGCGGGCGGCGTGCGCATCTTCGAATACCGCAAGAGCTTCCTGCACGCAAAAGTGGCGGTATGCGACGGGCACTGGGCGACGGTGGGTTCATCCAACATCGACCCCTTCAGCCTGATGCTCGCGCGCGAGGCGAATGTGGTGGTGCGTGACGTCGGCTTCGCTGGCGAACTACGCGCAAGCCTCGAGCACGCAATGAAGAACGGCGCGGTCGAACTGCTACTGGCCGATCACCAGCGGGCGCCATGGTATCGGCGCATCGCGAGCTGGGGCGCCTACATGGTGGTGCGTGCCATGATGGGCATCGTAGGGGTGCGCGCGGCGGACCGCGGCCCACCGGGCTGACGCGAACGCCAGCGCTCAACGAGGGCAGCCACTCATGCCCGCCCCACGCGCTTTGAACCGCGCTGGCGTCGAATCATCCTTGCGCACTGGCCGATCCGCGCGGCCGCAGAGCAACCCCTCGGCATGAAACTTTGCGCTCGCACTCTGGTACCGCAGCGCCCCGAGCTGCAGGAATTGGCGTTGCAACGATGCGGGCAAAGCCGCCGCCCCAGTCCGCTTCGGTCGACTATGTGTTGCTAATGACTGCGACGCCGAAAGACCACGATGCGGAGCGCTTCGCCAAGGCCACCGGCTATCAGCTCAAGCCGCCCGCCGAATGGGCGTCGGTGTCGCGCCGCGAGGGTATCGCCGCGCAATTGCTCAAGCGCAGCGTGAATGAACCTAGATCCGGCATTTCAAGCCCTCCGATGGGTTGAAACGCCAGCAGTGGCGCGCAGTTGGGAGTGCTTGGCATACTCACCCAATGGGTGAAGCAAGACGCAAGGCGCTGGCGGCGCGCCAAA
>JAJZLD010000293.1 GCA_021803785.1 Pseudomonadota bacterium
GACATGGTCGAGTTCTTCGCCGACAAGCTGTGCGGCTTTGCATTCACCGAGCATGCCTGGGTGCAGAGCTACGGTTCGCGTTGCGTGAAACCGCCGCTGATTTTCGGCGATGTGTGGCGGCCGGAGGCGATGACCGTCGACACCGCGCGCTACGCGCAGTCGCTGACCGCGAAGCCGGTGAAGGGCATGCTGACCGGCCCAGTGACGATGCTGCAGTGGTCATTCGTACGCGACGACCTGCCGCGCGAGGCGGTGCTCAAACAACTTGCGCTGGCGATTCGCGCCGAGGTGCTGGATCTCGAGGCTGCCGGCATCGGCATCATCCAGATCGACGAGCCAGCCTTCCGCGAAGGCCTGCCGCTGAAGGAAAGCGCTTGGCCTGCAGCACTGGCGGCTGCGGTGCAGGCCTTCGGCCTTGCGGCCGGCGGGGTTGCCGACGAGACGCAGATCCACACCCACATGTGCTACTCGGAATTCAACGCCGTGTTGCCCGCGATTGCCGCGATGGATGCGGACGTAATCACGATCGAGACATCGCGCTCCAACATGGCCTTGCTTGATGCCTTCGGCGAGTTCGAGTATCCGAACGAGATTGGGCCGGGTGTCTACGACATCCACTCGCCGCGCATACCGTCGGAGGCTGACATGCTGCATCTGCTCGAGCGAGCGTGTTCAGTCGTACCGGTCGGGCGGCTGTGGGTCAACCCGGATTGCGGTCTGAAGACGCGCGGCTGGCCCGAAACCGAAGCCGCACTCGCTGCCATGGTGCGCGCTGCACACGCGATGCGTGCGCGGCTCGCTGAGCACATCAGCGCGCCAGCGAGCGAGCCAGTCTCAGCCTGAGGCTTCGGCGAAATGGCAGGCCACGCGGTGGCCGCCAAGCTCGCGTAGCTGCGGTGCTTCGTCGCGGCAGCGCGCCTGCGCCAACGGGCAACGGCTGGCGTAGGCGCAGCCGCGTGGCGGCGCGAGGGGTGATGGCGGCTCGCCGCGCACGATCGCGCGTTCGCCACGTTCCGCCGGATCAAGTCGCGGCGTGGCGGCGAGCAGCGCGCGGGTGTAGGGGTGTAGCGCGGTGTCGAACACCGCTCGCGCCGGCCCTTGCTCGACGACGCGGCCGAGGTACATCACCATCACTTCATTGGCAATGTGTTCGACCACCGCGAGGTTGTGCGAGATGAACACGTAGGCGACGTTCGTCTCTGCCTGCAGATCCATCAGTAGATTGAGCACCTGCGCCTGGATCGACACATCGAGCGCGGAAACCGGTTCGTCGGCCACCACCAGCTTGGGCTGCGTCATCAGCGCACGCGCAATCGCCACACGTTGCCGTTGGCCGCCCGAGAACATGTGCGGATAGCGCTCGTAGTGCTCGGGCCGCAGCCCGACGCGCGCCATCATTGCCCGCGCGCGGTCGGCGCGTTCTGCTGCATTGAAGGTGGTGTGTATCTTCAGCGGCTCTTCCAGGATGCTGCCGATGCGTTTGCGCGGATTGAGGCTCGCATAGGGGTTCTGGAACACCATCTGCACCATCGGCCGCAGTTGCCGCAGTGTGGCCTTAGAGGTAGTAGCAAGGTCGTGGCCGTCGAGCACCAGCGTGCCGGCGGTCGGCGTTTCGAGCATCGTGATCTGGCGCGCCAGCGTGCTCTTGCCACAGCCGGACTCACCGACCACTGCCAGCGTGTGGCCCGCCATGACGCCAAAGCTCACGCCATCGAGCGCACGTACCACCGCCTTGGGGCGGAACAGCCCCTGGGGCACTTGGTAGTGCCGGCTCAGATCGCGTGCTTCAAACAGGATTTCGCTCATCGCGCCGCCTCGGCCGTGTGGCTTTGCGATGCGCCCTGAGCGTCGAGCGGATAGTGGCAGCGCACCGTGCCGACGCCGCTGGTAACGAGGGCAGGGCGTTCGGCGGCACAGCGCGCTTGGGCAAATCGGCAGCGCGGCGCGAGCAGGCAGCCGGTGGGGCGGTCGAACTGCCCCGGCACCACGCCGGGCAAGCTCTGCAGGCGCTCGCTACCGCGTTTGTGTTCCGGCAGGGCGTCGAGCAGCGCGCGCGTGTAGGGATGCTGCGGCGCTGTGAAGATCGCGGGTACCGGGCCCGTCTCCATCACTTGTCCGGCGTACATCACCACCACTCGTTGCGCCACTTCCGAGACCACGGCGAGGTCGTGCGTGATCAGCAGCAATGCCATGCCGCGTTCGCGTTGCAGGCGCAGCAGCAGTTGCAGTACCTGGGCCTGCACCGTCACATCCAGCGCGGTCGTTGGCTCATCGGCGATCAGCAGGCGCGGGTTGCAGGCGATCGCCATCGCGATCATCACGCGCTGGCTCATGCCGCCGGAGAGCTGGTGCGGATACGCATCGAGGCGCTGCGCCGCATCGGGAATCTCGACTTGCTGCAGCAGTTCCAGCGCGCGGGCGCGCAGGCTGCGCCGCGGCCCGCCTTCGTGGACCGCGAGCGTTTCGATGATCTGGTCACCGATCGTGAAGCAGGGGTTCAGGCTGGTGCTTGGGTCCTGAAAGATCATCGCAATGTCGCGCCCGAGCAGGCGGCGGCGCTCAGCGGGCCGCATCGCCAGCAGGTCGCGGCCGTCGAAGGCAAGCCGGTTGGCTGACACACGACCAGGGGCGTCGACCAGCCCCATCAGCGCGAGCGACGCGACGCTCTTGCCGGAGCCCGATTCGCCGACGAGTCCCACGACTTCACCCGCCTCCAGCGTCAGGTCAAGCCCGTCGACCGCGTGCAGCGGCTGACGCGCCGCGCCGAACGCCACCCGCAACTGGCGCACTTCAAGCAGTGCCATCGCTCGCCTCATCCTGCGCCGGCTGCAGCAAAGGCCTCGCGAACACCAGCTGTGCCTTGGTTTCGATGAAGCCACGCGATTTGTAGAAGGCATGGGCGCGGCCGCGCTTGATGTTCGATCGCACCCGAACCTCGGCTACCCCTTGGGTCCGCGCCCATCCCGCGATCGCCTCCACCAGCTTGATGCCTACACCTTGGCCGCGCGCGGCCTCACCGACGACGAGCCCGCCGATCTCAACGAAGGCATCGCTCTCGACGAACTGGCACACGAAGGCGTGCCCCCAACCAAGGATCGCGTCGCCGCGGGTTGCCACGAACGCGGCATGGTCTTCGCGATCAAGAATTGCAGCGAGGCGCGCGATCATGCGGGCGGTCTCGGTCGGATAGCCCAGCTCGCCGGAGAGTGCAGAGACCGCCGGTGCATCGAGCAGCGCCATGCGGCGCAAGCGAATCCTATCCTCGCTCATCGTTTCAGTTTCGGGTCGAGCGCGTCGCGCAACCCGTCTCCCATCAGGTTGAAGGCCAGCACGGCGACGAAGATCGCGATGCCGGGCAGGGTGACGACCCACCATGCGGACTGGATGAACTCCATCGCGCCGGCGAGCATCGCGCCCCATTCGGAGGCTGGCGGCTGCGCGCCGAGGCCGAGAAAGCCGAGCGCCGCAGCGTCGAGGATCGCGGTGGAAAAGCCCAGCGTCGCCTGCACGATCAGCGGTGCAAGGCAGTTCGGCAGCACCGTGATGAACATCAGCCGCAGCGTGCCGGCGCCCGCGATGCGCGAAGCCTGCACATACTCCTTGTCGCGCTCGCTCACCACCGCGGCGCGCGTGAGGCGGACGTAGTGCGGCAGCAGCACGATGGCGATGGCGTACATCGCGTTGATGAGGCCTGGCCCCAGCACCGCGACGACCGCGACGGCGAGCAGCAGTGAGGGAAGCGCCAGCAGGATGTCCATCAGCCGCATCACCGCGGTACCGACCCAGCCGCGCGAGAAGCCCGCGACGAGGCCCAGCAGGATGCCGAAACCGAGCGACAGCGACACTGACACGAGGCCGATACCGAGCGACAGGCGCGCCCCGAAGATCAGGCGTGAGAGCAGATCGCGGCCGAGCGGGTCGGTGCCGAGCAGGAACTCGGCTCGCCCGCCCTCGGCCCACGCGGGCGGCGTGAGGATCGCGTCGCGATATTGCTCAATTGGTGAGTGTGGTGCCAGCACTTCGGCGAACAGTGCGCAGAACACCAGCGCGAGCACGACGACGAGGCCGCCCACGGCGCCCGGGTTGCGTGCGAAATCGCGCCAGAGTTCGAGGAGCGGATGGCTTGGGCGATTCATCGCGGATGCCTGACGCGCGGGTCGATGAGGCCGTAGAGCAGGTCGACGACGAGGTTCACGACGATTACCAGTGTGGCGGTGAGCAGGATGCCGCCTTGCACCACCGGGTAGTCGCGGCGGTGGATGGCTTCGATCAGCCACTTGCCGATGCCCGGCCAGGCGAAGATGGTTTCGGTCAGCACGGCGCCGCCCATCAGCACGCCGACCTGCAGACCCAGCACCGTGACGACCGGGATCAGTGCGTTGCGCAACGCACGCTTGAGACCG
>JAJZLD010000294.1 GCA_021803785.1 Pseudomonadota bacterium
TTGATGTGTACTTTCCCATCCTAGACGGGGCGGGCGGCGCATGAGCTTCAACTACGTTTTTTATTCCTTCGCGCTCTCGCTGATCTTCTGCCTTGTTTTGGCGCGACTCGCTCCATGGCTTGCCCTAATGGATAAACCCGATGATCGCAAGCGCCACGACCGCGCGGTGCCGGTCGTCGGCGGTCTGGCGATCATGGCCGCCTACATACTGGCCCTGAAGTTGCGGGGGATCGGTGGCAATCTGTATGAGGCCATGCTGCCAGTCGGTCTCGTGCTTGCTGTCGGCGTGGTCGATGATGCGAGGCCGGTATCCGCGCGGGCGAAGCTCGTTGCGCAATCTGTTGCCGCGTGGCTATTGCTGCGTGCCACTGGCTTTTCTCTCGGCGAGATTCCTGTTCCTGGTGTGGAGGGCGGCTTGCCGCTTGGCGCGCTCGATACTGCGGTAACGATGTTCGTGATCGTGGGCGTCGTGAATGCGCTCAACCTCTGTGATGGCGCGGATGGGCTGGCCGGCGGCCACGTTTTGATTGCGCTTTCGGTCTTCCTGTATGTTGCGCAGGCGGCTGGGCGCGAGACCGAAGTGCTGTTGATCGTGGGTCTGATGTCCTGTGTCGTGGGCTTTCTTGTGGTGAACGCGCGCCATCCGATGTTGGCGCGTGCTCATGTTTTTCTGGGCGACGCGGGTGCTTTGGCGCTTGGCGTCTTGCTGTGCTGGTTCGCGATTCATTTGTCGCGTGGTGCGAAGCCGGCGATGCCGCCGGTTTTGCTGTTGTATGCCGTGGCGCTGCCCCTCCTGGACATGGCCACCGTGTCTGTACGCCGCGTCTTGCAGGGGGCCTCACCCATGCGGCCGGACCGCACCCATCTGCATCACATCCTCTGCCTCAAGGGTTTGTCGGTAGAACTGTCAGTTCCTTTGCTATGGGCCCTGAATGCGCTGATTGCCCTGTGTGGTCTGATGCTCTGGCGGATGGGGGCGTCCCAAGGCGTCTTGCTGCTCGGGTGGATCGGCATTCTCGTTGGCAAGATGCTGTGGATGCGCGTTTGGGAAGAGGTGGACGCGCCCAATGCCGCCGAAGAACGGCGCGAGGCCTGATGCATGGCGAATGTTCGCGTGTGCATCGTCATTACCGGCCTGGGCATTGGCGGCGCAGAGCACGCGCTGCTCAAGCTTCTGACGGCGCTTGACCGGCGCCGGATCGAAGTTTCCCTGGTGGTGCTCGGTCGCTTGGATGCGTTGGCGCCGCAGTATCGCGCAGTTGGTATCGAGCCGATATTCATCGGTTTTCAAGCCGGGCGGTGGCCGTTGATCGAAATCGGCCGTTTTATCCGCACCGTGCGTGATCTGAGGCCACATCTGCTGCAGGGTTGGATGTACCACGGCAACCTCGCGGCAAGTTTCTTGGGCGCTCGCCTTGGGCTACCTGTTTGTTGGAGCGTGCGTGATACACCAGACCCGGCGCATGGTCACAGCCGCTTTACACGCATGACCATTGCGCTGTCCCGGTGGTATGTCGGTCGAGTGGCGAAGATCTTCAATGTGTCTGCGCGCAGCGCTGCATACTGCTGCGAGCGACTCGGCTGGCCTGCTGCCAGAACCGAGGTTCTGCCGAACGGGCTCGACGTGCGGCGCTTCCATCCGGACCTTGATGCGCGTCGACGGCTTCGCCTTGAGCTTGAGATCGGCGAAAACGCCCCGGTTATTGGCATGGTTGCCCGCTGGAGCCCGGTGAAGAACCATCGGCTCTTCATCGAAGCGGCCGCCGCGTGGCGACGCGTGCGCCCCGACGCACGCTTTGTCCTGGTTGGTAAGGGGCTCGATGCCGAAAACGCCGAATTTGCTGCATGGCTAGATGAGTATGCGCTGCGCGATGCGGTGCATCTTCTCGGGGCTCGACACGACCTGGAGTGCATTTACCCCGCATTTGACCTGCTGGCCCTCACGTCGAAGAGCGAAGGCTTTCCGAACGTTCTCGCCGAGGCCATGGCCTGTGGGGTGCCGGTGGTAAGCACCGATGTCGGCGATGCGGCGGAGATCGTTGGCGAGGGCGGGCGTATCGTTGCGGCCACTGCGACAGCCTTTGCCGAAGCCTTCTCCGCACTGATGTCTGGCCCCGAGTATGCCGCGGCGGCTGATGCCGCCCGCCGCCGTATTGTCGAGCGCTACGCGATCGAAAACGTAGCTGAACGTTTGGCTGCGCAATATGAAGCCCTGCTCCGGGCAGCCATCTAGGCGAGGGCTTGCACAACTATCAGCTTCGGGAATGGCACGCGATTCGTTATAATTCAAGGCTTTGCTCACTTCTGGCTGATCGACCATGACCACCACGCCGCTTACCGCGCTCTCGCCGCTCGACGGCCGCTACGCCGCCAAAGTCGACGGGCTGCGCCCGCACTTCTCCGAATTCGGGCTGATCCGTAACCGCGTGCGGGTGGAAATCGAGTGGCTCAAAGCGCTCGCTGCCGAGCCCCACATCGCCGAAGCCGCTGCCTTTTCGCCGGCCACCATCGCCGAGCTCGACGCCGTGATTGCCAACTTCTCGGTCGCCGATGCCGAAGCCGTGAAGGAGATCGAGGCGACGACGAACCACGACGTCAAGGCGATGGAGTACTGGCTGAAGAAGCGCTTCGCCGCCAACGCGGAAGTCATGAAGGTCACCGAGTTCATCCACTTCGGCTGCACCTCGGAAGATATCAACAACGTCTCGCACGCGCTGATGCTGGCCGAAGCCCGCGAAGCGGTGCTGCTGCCAGCCTTCGACAAGGTCGTCGACCGCTTCGTCGTGCTGGCGCACCAGCACGCCGAACTGCCGATGCTCTCGCGCACGCACGGCCAGACCGCCAGCCCGACCACACTGGGCAAGGAGATGGCCAACATTGCCTACCGCCTGCGTCGTGCGCGCAAGGCCATTGCGGCGGTGGAGATGACCGCCAAGTTCAACGGCGCGGTGGGCAACTACAACGCTCACCTCTCCGCCTATCCGGATTTCGACTGGCCCGCGTTCAACCAGCGCTTCATCGAGTCGCTAGGTTTGGTGTTCAATCCCTACACCATCCAGATCGAGCCGCATGACTCGATGGCTGAGCTCTTCGACGCTATCAGCCGTGGCAACACGATGCTGGTCGATGCCTGCCGTGATATCTGGATGTACATCTCGCTCGGCTATTTCAAGCAGAAACTCAAGGCCGGCGAAGTGGGCAGTTCGACCATGCCGCACAAGGTCAACCCGATCGACTTCGAGAACGCCGAGGGCAACTTCGGCGTCGCCAACGCCGTGCTGCGCCACTTCAGCGAGAAGCTGCCGATCTCGCGCATGCAGCGCGACCTGACCGACTCGACCGTGCTGCGCAACATGGGTGTCGGCATCGGTCATACCGTGCTCGGCCTCGAATCCTGCCTGCGCGGGCTGAACAAGCTCGAAGCCGACCCGGCCAAGCTCGCCGCTGATCTGGACGCCGCCTGGGAAGTGCTGGCCGAGCCGATTCAGACGGTGATGCGCCGTTACGCCGTGCCGAATCCGTACGAGCAGCTCAAGGCGCTCACGCGTGGTACCGGCATTACCAAAACCGCGCTGCAGGACTTCGTCAAAACGCTGGCGATTCCCGAGGCCGACAAGCAGCGCCTGCTTGACATGACGCCGGGCAGCTACATCGGTGAAGCGGCTGCGCTGGCCAAGAAGATCTGAGGTTTCTTTGATTCTGACCACGCCCCAGCGCCGCGCGCTGCGGCGTGGTTTTTCATTTCAGCACCAGGATTTCGAAATGAGTTTTGCCGACAACCTCAAGCAACTTCCCAAGGTTTCCCACCTCGATGCGATCCAGCTGATCGACGCGGAAGGCGCCGTCGTTGCAATGATCGAAAACAAGCCGGGCCAAGCCGGTTCGTTGGCGGTGTACAACCACCTTGCGCAATTGCACGGCTTGATCAACATCGAAGCAGCGAAGAAGGGCGTCGAGCTCTACGCTGAACATACGGAAGATGCGCGCGCAAATCCGGGCAAGCATCCGAATATCGATCGGCTGATCTCGATCGCTGAAGGGCAGCTTGCAGCGCTGCGTGTCAAACACGTGTTTGCGGTTTGAGCCGGGCGCCGCGCGGGGGCGCGGCGATCTGGATGGACAGGGGGAACTGTGACGATAGAGCGCAACGTGCTGGGTGGGCCGCTGCAGGCATGCAGCTACGACCCGTTGACCGGATTTTTCCGTACTGGATGCTGTGAGACCGGGCCCGACGATCTCGGGCGCCATGTGGTTTGCGCGCGCGTTACCGCTGAATTCCTGGCGTTTTCGGCCGAGCGCGGCAATAACCTCTCGCAGCCACGCCCCGAACTGCGTTTTCGGGGGCTCAAACCGGGTGATCGGTGGTGCCTTTGCGCGTTGCGCTGGAAGGAGGCGCTGGA
>JAJZLD010000295.1 GCA_021803785.1 Pseudomonadota bacterium
TCCGATCTGTTGCGACAGGTTGATCAAGAATGCAGCCAGACGTTCTTCTGCGCGCATCGACCCGAGCAGCATCATGATGCCTTGCTCGCGGACGATCTCGCGGCTCATGAACTTGTGGAACTGGCGCTGCAGCGGTTCGATGCGGCGGGAGAGTTCTTCGAGCCGCTCGAACGGAATCATGCAGACGTCTGAATCCTCAAGCGCAACCGCATTGCAGACATGCCGATCCGTCGAGATGCCGTCGAGTCCGAGGATCTCTCCGGCCATCTGGAAACCGGTGACCTGATCCCGGCCGTCTTCGGTCAGGATGTCGGTCTTGAAGAAACCGGTGCGGATCGCATAGATTGCTTCGAAAGGCTCCCCAGCACGGTATAAATGCTGCTGCCGCTTGACCTTCTTGCGTGCAGTGATGAGGCCGTCGATCCTTTCAAGATCGACGTCGTCAAGACCAACGGGAAGGCAAAGCTCCTTGAGGTTGCATTGGGTGCACGCGGTGCGAAGATTGACGGCCGTCAGCGGAATCGTGGCGGGTTTTTCCAAGGCGGGTGCTCCAAGTGGGCTAGTTGATGGCAATCAAATGGCTCCGACCGAGTTCATGACACCTTCCGGCATCCACAGAGAGAAAAAATAAACAATGAATCAGAATGAGCAGACGCCGGTCTTCGACCGCGATCTCATCCAGCGTTTCGACGTTTCCGGCCCGCGCTACACGTCGTATCCGACCGCGGACAGATTCCACGAGGGCTTTGGGCGCAGCGACTACGTAAGACATCTAAGTCTGCGCGCGCAGGGCGGCCTCAACAAACCCCTCTCATTATATTTCCACATTCCATTCTGCGATACGGTTTGCTTCTACTGCGCGTGCAACAAGATTGTCACGAAGGATCGTAGCAGGGCGGAGCGCTACCTGCTCTATCTTGACAAAGAAATGGAATTGGTCGCCGGACAGCTCGCCGGCTCGCACGATGTTTCACAAATGCACTGGGGCGGCGGCACACCGACGTTTTTGTCGAACAGCGAGATCCGCGAATTGTTTCGTTCGATCCGCCGGCATTTCAACCTGACGCCCGGTGGTGAGTACTCGATCGAGGTGGACCCGCGCCGCGTTTCCGCTGAAACCGTTGCGCTGCTTGGGGCTGAGGGCTTTAATCGGATGAGCGTCGGTGTTCAGGATTTTGACCCGATCGTTCAGAAAGCCGTCAACCGCATCCAGTCTGTCGAGGAAACCGCGGCGGTCATCGCGGCCGCCCGCGCGAACGGTTTCCGTTCGGTCAGTATCGATCTGATCTACGGATTGCCGTTCCAGAGCGTCGAGCGCGTCAGCCAGACGTTGGATCGCGTGCTGGAGATTGCTCCGGACCGTCTCTCACTCTACAACTATGCCCACCTGCCGACGCGCTTCATGCCGCAACGGCGGATCAATGCCGGCGACTTGCCGAGTGCGGATCAGAAGCTTGAGATCCTGGGCATGGCGATTTCGAAGCTGACTGACGCGGGCTACGTGTTCATCGGCATGGACCACTTCGCGCGGCCGGATGATGAGATGGCCGTGGCTCAGCGCAACGGCCGCCTATATCGCAACTTTCAGGGTTATTCAACGCACTCGGACTGCGATCTGTTGGGCTTTGGCGTTTCATCCATTGGCAAGGTGGGCTCGGCCTACGCGCAGAGTGCGAAGACGCTCGAGGCCTACTATGTAATGCTCGATCGTGACGAGCTCCCTGTCGTCCGTGGCTACGAAATGACGTTTGACGATCAGCTCCGTTACGCGGTCATTCAGAGTCTGATGTGCCACTTCTCGCTGGATTTCGCGGCGTTCGAGCAGGCTTGGGGCATCACGTTCTCCGAGTATTTTGCCGACGAGATCGAAGCGCTGCGGGCCCATGAGCGTGATGGCCTGTGCATCGTTGGCAAGAAGGGGGTTGAGGTAACGACGCCGGGGCGCATGCTCGCCCGCGTATTGGCCATGGCGTTTGACGCGCATTTGCGCGGCGATCGCGAAGTCGTTCGCTACTCCAAGGTGATCTGAGCCTCGGCTGGCAGTTACACTTGCGGATTGCTCTGAATGGGCTGCACCGGGATGTTGTGTGATGCCTGAGGCGGGATACCTTGCCGCGACGCTGATCGGTCTGCTGGGTGGAACCCACTGCGTGGGCATGTGCGGAGGGCTGGTTGCCGCGCTCACAGTTAATGCGCCTGGGCAGTCGCGCAGCATGTGGCCGATTCATTTGGCCTACAACCTTGGCCGCATCACCAGCTATACCCTCGCAGGCGGGTTGCTGGGCGCGATCGGTTCAACTGGTTTCCTGCTGAATCGCCTGTTGCCCATCCAGATTACGTTCTACGTACTGGCGAACCTGTTGCTTGTGCTGTTAGGGCTTTACTTGGCGGGCGTCACCGCGCCCCTCGCACCCATCGAGCGGCTCGGCGGCCGGTTGTGGGCAAGGATAAGGCCGTATGGGGCGCGATTCATTCCCGCCCGGACGCCACTCAATGCCTATCCGCTCGGCCTGGTTTGGGGATTCGTCCCTTGTGGCCTCGTCTATAGCATCCTTGCGACGGCTTTGGTGTCAGGCTCCGCCGCGCGCGGTGCGATGCTGATGTTGTCATTCGGCTTGGGGACCTTGCCTAACCTGATGCTTGCCGGCCTGTTTGCCGCCCGCTTGCGGAGCTGGCTGCAACGGACGTCGCTCCGGTTCGGCGCCGGGCTTGTCGTGCTTGGCTTCGGGGTGTTCGGGCTCGCCAACGCCGCCACGCTGGGTGGTAAGTTGTGGCAAGGCGTCATCTGCCACGTATAAGGAAGGATCGCAATGAAAATTCTGCTCGCTACTGACGGATCTGCGGCTTCGCTTGCCGCGGTGGACGCGTTGCTGCGCGCCATAAAGTTCTTCGCCGCGCCGCCTGTGATCTTTCTGGTAACGGTACATAACCCAGTACCAATGACCTTCGCTACGCGCCATGTCGAAACCAGCGCGTTGGATCGCTACTATAGTGACGAGGGGCGGATCGCGATGGCGCCGGCTGCAAGCCGCTTGCGTGCGGCCGGGTTGGCGTTTGATGAGCAGGTGTTGATCGGACACCCTGCCGAAACGATTGTGTCATTCGCTGTCGATCGCGGTTGCGACTGGATCTGGCTGGGTGCGCGTGGGCACAACGTACTGGAAAAAGTGTTGATTGGCTCGGTGGCAGCACGCGTGGTGCAACTGGCCCATTGCCCGGTGATGGTGGCGAGGTGAGTGTCATGGATACGGCGAAGATTTCCGTGGGTGGCATGAGCTGCCAGGGGTGCGTTCGTTCGGTGGAACGCGTGTTGAATGCGCAGGATGGCGTGAGCGAAGCGCAGGTGTCACTGGAGTTGAAGGAGGCGAGCGTGTGCTTTGATCCGCAGCGCGTCTCGATTGAAACTCTCAAGACTGCGATCCGCGACGCGGGGTTTGAAACCGACTGAACGTTATGGCGGACGTGGCTGCCGAGATGGTTCGGGGCCGCAAACGAAAACGGCCGCGTAAGCGGCCGTTTTGTTGTGTTTCGCGCGATTAGAGCAGCGGAACGATCAACAGAGCAACGATGTTGATGATTTTGATCAGCGGGTTGACTGCCGGGCCCGCGGTGTCCTTGTACGGGTCGCCCACGGTGTCGCCGGTTACGGCGGCTTTGTGCGCTTCCGAGCCCTTGCCGCCGAAGTGACCGTCCTCGATGTACTTCTTCGCGTTGTCCCATGCGCCGCCACCGGTGCACATGGAGATGGCAACAAAGAGGCCTGTTACGATCGTGCCCATCAGCAAGCCGCCGAGTGCAGCCGGTCCAAGCAGCATACCAACTAGAATCGGCACCACCACTGGCAGTAACGACGGCATGATCATTTCCTTGATCGCGGCGCTGGTCAGCATGTCGACGGCGCGGCCGTATTCCGGCTTGCCGGTGCCTTCCATGATGCCCTTGATCTCGCGGAACTGACGGCGAACTTCTTCAACCACGGAGCCAGCGGCGCGCCCGACTGCTTCCATTGCCATGGCCCCAAACAGGTAGGGAATCAGGCCGCCGATGAAGAGGCCAATGATGACCATATGATTGGAGAGGTCGAAGCTGACATGCAGTCCCTTGGTCTCAAGCGCGTGGGTATAATCGGCGAACAGCACCAGTGCGGCCAAGCCAGCCGAACCGATCGCGTAACCCTTGGTCACGGCCTTGGTGGTGTTGCCGACGGCATCCAACGGATCGGTGATGTCGCGAACGCTGTCAGGCAGTTCTGCCATTTCCGCGATGCCGCCAGCGTTATCGGTGATCGGGCCGTAGGCGTCGAGCGCAACGACAATGCCCGCCATGCTGAGCATCGATGTTGCCGCAACAGCGATACCAAACAGGCCTGCTTCACGCTGGAACTCGATCGC
>JAJZLD010000296.1 GCA_021803785.1 Pseudomonadota bacterium
CGCGATGCCGCCGGTGCAGCGGCGCTCGCACGCAAGGCCGGCTACGATGGCGTCGAGGTGATGGGCAGCGAGGGTTATCTGATCAATCAGTTCATCGCCTCTTGCACCAACCATCGCACCGACGCCTGGGGCGGCGATTTCAAGAACCGCATCCGCTTCCCGATCGAAGTCGTGAAGGCGGTGCGCAAGGCGGTCGGCCCCGACTTCATCATCATCTATCGCCTCTCGATGCTTGATCTGGTCGAGGGCGGCAGCACCTGGCCGGAGGTGGTCGAGCTGGCGCAGGCGATCGAAGATGCCGGCGCGACGATCATCAACACCGGCATCGGCTGGCATGAGGCCCGTGTGCCGACGATTGCCACCAGCGTGCCGCGCGCGGCCTTCGCCTGGGTGACCAAACGCCTGAAGGATGCGAATGTGGTGAAGATTCCGCTCATCACCACCAATCGCATCAACACGCCGGAAGTGGCCGAACAGGTGCTGGCCGATGGTTGCGCCGACATGGTGTCGATGGCGCGCCCTTTCCTCGCGGACCCGGCCTTCGTGAACAAGGCGAAGGCGAACAAGGCCGACGAGATCAACACCTGCATCGGGTGCAACCAGGCCTGCCTGGATCATGTGTTCGAGCAGAAGCTCGCCTCCTGTCTGGTGAATCCGGTCGCCGGCCGCGAGACGGAGCTCAAGTTCATTCCGACTGCCAGGAAAAAGACCGTTGCCGTCGTCGGTGCAGGTCCGGCGGGCATGGCTACTGCGATGTACGCGGCCCAGCGTGGCCATGCGGTGACGCTGTTCGACGCGCAGGACGAACTCGGCGGCCAGCTCAACATCGCCAAGCAGGTGCCCGGCAAGGAGGAGTTCTACGAGACGATCCGCTACTTCAAGCGCCAGCTTGAAAACGCCAAGGTCGATCTAAAGCTCGGCAAGCGGGTCGAAGCCGCAGAGCTGATGGGTTTCGACGAGGTGGTCATTGCCACTGGCATCCAGCCGCGCAGGCTCACGGTGCCCGGTGGCGATCATCCGAAAGTGCTTTCGTATATCGATGTGCTGCGCGACAAGAAGCCGGTTGGCAAGCGCGTGGCGGTGGTGGGTGCGGGCGGTATTGGATTCGATGTGGCGGAGTTCCTCACGCACGAGGGGCACTCGCTGGCGCTGGACCTCGATGGCTGGCTCAAGGAGTGGGGCGTCGACCCGAAGTACGAACGCGGTGGCGCGCTGGTGAAGCCTCAACCTGCACCGAGCCCGCGCGAAGTCGTGATGCTCCAGCGCAAAACGAGCAAGATGGGGGCCGGCCTCGGCAAGACCACCGGCTGGATTCATCGCGCGGCGCTGAAGAACAAGCGCGTGCAGATGATGACTGGTGTCGAGTACCTGAAGGTGGATGACGCGGGTCTTCACATCCGCGTTGGCGACAAGGAGCAAGTGCTGCCGGTCGACAACGTGGTGGTGTGTGCCGGGCAAACGCCGCTGCGCGAGCTGGCCGACGAGCTAGCCGCAATGGGCAAGACCTCCCATGTGATCGGCGGCGCTGAGGTGGCTGCCGAGCTCGATGCCAAGCGGGCGATCCGCCAGGGTGCCGAACTGGCCGCATCGCTTTGAGCGGAGGTCGCATGAGCGCAAAACCAAACCGCCTCGCGCGCACACTGGCCAAGCTCGATTCGCTACCTGCCTTGCTGCGCCCGGCGGCGCGTAACCTCGCGCTGCGCCGCGCAGTGCCGTTCACCGGCACGGCGAAGCTGGATTACGTCGAGATGACCCCGTCGCGGGTCGAGATTGCGATTGCGAATCGCCGCCCGGTGCAGAACCACATCCAGGGCGTACACGCGGCGGCAACGACCTTGCTGGCAGAGACCGCCACCGGCATGGTGGTTGGCATGAACGTGCGTGACGACTGCCTGCCGCTCGCGAAGTCGCTGGCGGTTCACTTCCGCAAGCGCGCCACCGGCAGTCTGCGTGCGGTCGCCACGCTGACGCCCGAGCAGCGGCAGCTGATGCAGGACACCGACAAAGGCGAAGTCAGCGTCGCGGTCACCGTAACCGACGAGGCTGGTGAGCACCCGGTTGAGTGTGAATTCATCTGGGCCTGGATTCCGAGTCACAAACCCAAGCATTGACCGTCTCGGATCTGCGCACGGGCGGAATCTGATTCAGCATTGCCATTGCCGGTGCAGGGTGTAGTGATGCGCATCGTGCGCAATGCCATGTATGAAAAAGTTGCTCGCGTTGGCTCCCTGGTGATGCATACCAAGCGCGACGAGATGGCAGCTTCGATCCGCCGCAATGTTCAGGCATAACTGGATCGCAACGATCCGCATGTCGTCACCGTGACGCGTGTCGTGATCCGCGCTGTGGTGACGAACCCGTCGATCGAGGAGTCGATTCGCCCCGCAGAGGCGAACCAGATGAGGCTCGAAGCGATGCCGATCCATGTGCCCGAATTCCCCTTGCCGCTCGTGCGCGGCGGGCGCTTGAGCTCTGGCGAGACTGCTTCCGTGCTGCCGCCAGTGGAAACGCGTTTCAGGTGCGCAGTCGTGAGCTGATGAACAACGCCAGCCCCAGCCCGGTCACGACATCCTTGCCGTAGGGGATGTGCTCGAACGATACCAGCGTGACGATAAAGAGCGGGATCGTCGACAGAAACACATGCGGATAGCGCAAACCTTCGCAGTAAGTGCGCAGCTTTTGCGGCAGATATTTGGCAATGGTGGGCGAAAGAGACATGACGGGGGCTTGAGGCAGGTTTTCGTGATCCGTGCGCCGCGGCGGGCTGCGACACACTGGCTGGTCGGCCAGATTGTAGCGTGGCCACTGTTCGAACCCTTCGGCGGACTTGTGCGATGCCCGATGCCGGTGTGCAGCGCGCTCTACAGACTGGCGGTCTCGTCGGTAACCGGCTCGCGGGGCAGCTGCCGGCCGAGGATCGTCGGGCTTACGGCGGACACATAACCGCTGGCCGCCGGGTAGTGGATGGGACGGATCAGTTTGTCGGTGCCAGAGAGGCCCAAGCCGATTTGCATGGCCCCCGGGGATGAGCCCTATCTGGATCAACAGCACGGTTTCGGGGGAGGGCGCGCCGCACGAATCCATGTTCCAACCCCACCTCTATCCCCGGCATCGTTGCGCGTCGCCCGCGAGGGGCTCCTGATGGTTCTGCCCGGTCGCGGAAGCTGCGCGCCACAACACCATCCCACATCGGGGATGCGTGAACACGCAGCAAACTCCGCAAGCCTGGGCAGCCTCTGCGAAGCGCCCGCGCCCTAGAATCGACCGATCTGTCGCCGACTCGGCGCATTAGCCCTGGAGAGTGTCAAGTGAGGCTTGCTGGATCGATTCACTGTTCGTTCGTCGCCGTTCTGCTGTGCATCGCTGCCTGCGATGCCGGGGTCAGCCACGCGGCCAAGCCGGCGTCCGTTTCAACGTCTGCGCCGGTGCCGAAGAACGCGCGTTACAAGGACGCTTCGCAGCCTGTCGAGGCACGGGTGGAGGATCTGCTGGCGCGCATGACGCTGGCCGAGAAGATCGGCCAGATGACGCAGGCCGAGCGTGCGGAAGCGCGGCCGGGTGATGTGACGGCACTGATGCTTGGCAGCGTGCTCTCCGGCGGCGGCAGTGCGCCGAGCCCGAACCAGCCTGAGAGCTGGGCCAGCATGATCGACGCCTACCAGGACGCAGCCAATGCGACGCGGC
The DNA here is from genome assembly GCA_021803785.1 of Pseudomonadota bacterium. GTDB lineage: Bacteria > Pseudomonadota > Gammaproteobacteria > Burkholderiales > Rhodocyclaceae > Niveibacterium. The sequence continues at coordinate 3,685 of JAJZLD010000296.1, forward strand.
TGGGCATACCGGTGATCTACGGCATCGACGCGGTGCACGGACACCAGTCGGTTGTTGGCGCCACCGTGTTCCCGCAGATGATCGGCCTCGCCGCGGCGGGTGACGCCGATCTGATGAAGCGCATCGGGGAAGTCACCGCCCGCGAGATGGCGGCAACCGGCATCTACTGGAACTTCAGCCCGATGGTCGCCGTAACGCAGGACATCCGTTGGGGCCGCGCCGCCGAATCACTGGGCGAAGATGCCGCCACGGTCGGTACGCTCGCCACCGCATACGTTGGCGGGCTGATGGGGCAGATTGCACCGGACTCCGCGCAAATTCTGCCCACCGCTAAGCACTTTATCGGCGATGGCGGCACGGCGTGGGGGAGCTCGCGCCAGAGCATCATGGGCGTCCAGTACCGGCTCGACCAGGGCGACACGCAAGGCGACAGCGAGGCGCTGCTTGCACGTTACCTGCCGCCGTATAAGGCTTTGATCGACGCCGGCACAGGCAGCGTGATGGCCAGTTTTTCAAGCTGGAACGGCGACAAGCTGCACGGCAATAACGCGCTGCTGACCGGTGTGTTGAAGGAGCGACTCGGCTTCAAGGGCTTCGTGATCTCCGACTGGGACGGCATCCAGCAACTGCCCGGCAGCTTCGAACAGCAGGTGACGTCCGCGATCAACGCTGGCGTCGACATGAACGATCGAACTGTCGGTGT
>JAJZLD010000020.1 GCA_021803785.1 Pseudomonadota bacterium
ACGCTCATCGCGTAATCGAGGTAGGAATGCCGCATCTCGTCTTCGAGGCTGATCGGTAGCGTTTCTTTGGCGAAGGAATCCATATGTCGCGCGATGAAGTGTCCAGCTTTGGGCCGGAGAGACGGCAAATTGCCAAAAGCTCAAGATTTTAGCACGTCCGGTACGCCCACCCTAAACCACCTCCTGCGTGCGAGAAACCCGCCCGATCCCGCGCCAGATACGCGCCACAAGTGCTCGTCAGCCCCTCCGCGCTTGGCTAAGATCGCGCCACCCCGCCTCGGAGCTAGACGATGCACCCCACAGAACCCGTCGACCTGTTGATCACGCCACGCTGGCTGATCCCGATCGAGCCGCACGCCGCAACACTGAAAGACCATGCCGTTGCCGTGCGCAACGGCCGCATCGTCGCCGTATGCCCGATCGCCGAGGCGGAGACCCGCTTTGCACCGGCCGAGCGGACAGACCTGCCGGACCACGTCCTGATTCCGGGCCTAGTCAATCTGCATACGCACGCAGCGATGAGCCTGATGCGTGGCATTGCGGATGATCTGCCGCTGATGCGCTGGCTGCAGGAGGCCATCTGGCCCGCAGAGGCAAAGCACGCCAGCGCAAACTTTGTCCGCGACGGCACCCTGCTGGCTGCTGTCGAGATGCTCCGCTGCGGCGTCACCTGTGCCAACGACATGTATTTCTTCCCTGACGCGGCGGCCGACGCCTTTTCACAAGTCGGCATGCGCGCAGTGATTGGTATGACGGTGATCGATTTCCCAACCGGCTACGCCGCCGATGCGGAGGATTACCTACGCAAGGGGCTTGCCGCACGTGACCGCTGGCGCGACGAAAGACTGCTGCGTTTCGCCTTTGCCCCGCACGCCCCCTACACCGTATCGGACGCCAGCTTCGAACGTATCGTGCAGCTTGCCCAAGAGCTTGACTGCCCGGTCCACATACATCTGCACGAAACCACGCATGAGATCGCCGAGAGCATCGCCGCATGCGGACAACGACCGCTCGCGCGACTGGAACGACTCGGACTGCTCGATACCGACCTGATTGCCGTACACGCAGTACACCTCGACCTACACGAAATCGAAACGCTGGCGGCACACAATTGCAGCATTGCTCACTGCCCGACCTCAAACATGAAACTTGCCAGTGGCGCAGCGCCGATCAAGGCCATGCTCGAGCGTGGCCTGCGCGTCGCGCTCGGCACCGACGGCGCGGCCAGCAACAACCGGCTAGACATGTTCCAGGAGATGCGGCATGCGGCACTGCTTGCGAAAGTCACAACCGGCGACGCATCGGCCTTTAACGCCCACGAAGCTCTGCGAAGCGCCACGCTTGCGGGCGCTATGGCACTGCGAATGGACAATGAAATCGGCTCAATCGTCGCCGGCAAGGCTGCCGATCTTGTTGCTGTATCGCTTGTATCGCCTGAGTGCAGCCCCTGTTTCAGCCCAGCAAGCCATCTGGTCTATGCAGCCGGAAGGGAGCACGTAACCCATGTATGGATCGACGGCAAGCCGCGTATCCGCGACAACACACTGTTGTGGCAGCACAACAAGGAATTGCTGCAGCGCGTTCGCGTGTGGCAAACTTTCCTGAAAGAATCGGCTTCTAGCCAATAATTTCGGGCGTGTCGTTCATACAACACGGCGCGCCGGAGACCTCGGGCCATCACGGTTCGCAAAACACTTGCCTTGCAACGAGGAGAATATGAAATACGGTTACACGAAGCTGGTGGTGGCGTTTGCCGCCGTTCTGGGCATGGTGCCTGCTGGGATGGCGCAACAGCAGGAAATCAAGATCAACCCGACCACGAAGATCCTTCCGTACGCCATCGACGCGCGTAACGTCGTTGTTCGCAGTTCCAACGGCCTTTGCTGGCGTACCGGTTACTGGACCAAGGAACTCGCTGCGACCACCATGGTGGAAGGCAGCGAAATTCCGGTTGGCTGTTTCTGTGACAAGGACCTGCTGCCGAAGGAAGTCTGCGAGCCGAAGCCGGTCGTTGAACCGAAGAAGGTAGAGAAGCCCGTCGCCCCGGCCACCAAGCCTGCCGCTGAGAAGGTGACGATTGCCGCTGACGCTTTGTTCGACTACGACAAGGCCGTGCTGCGTGAAGAAGGCAAGACCACGCTGACCGAGTTCGCCGCTAAGGCGAAGGCGCTGGCAATCGAAGTCATCATCGCGGTCGGCCACACGGACCGCCTGGGTAGCGACAAGTACAACCAGGCTCTGTCCGAGCGCCGCGCTGCTGCGGTCAAGGAATTCCTGGTCGGCCAGCAAATCGACCCGAACCGTATCTACACCGAGGGCAAGGGTAAAACCCAGCCGGTCTCGCAGTGCAAGAACCTGGGCGCGGAAAGCGGCAAGAACAAAAAACTGGTCGAGTGCCTGCAACCCGATCGCCGCGTTGAGATTGAAGTCATCGGTACCAAGCAGCAATAAACCGGGAACTTCCGGAAAAAGCCCTGCTCTGCTGAGCAGGGCTTTTTTTCGCCGCTCATAGCCGGACAATGCCGCCCTAGCCTGCCACCTTTGCAGTAAGACCATGAACACCACTGTCACCCCGCAGAATGCCGATCCGGCCGAACTCCAGAAATTCAGCGAACTTGCACATCGCTGGTGGGATGCCGAATCGGAATTCAAACCGTTGCACCAGATCAACCCGCTCCGCCTCGACTGGATCGACCAGAACGTCGACCTAGCGGGAAAGCGCGTCATCGATATTGGCTGCGGAGGCGGCATCCTCGCCGAAAGCATGGCTGCTCGTGGCGCACAGGTAACCGGCATCGATCTCTCGGACAAAGCGCTCGGGGTCGCTCGGCTACATTTGTTCGAGAGCAACCTCACGGTCGACTACCGCAAGATATCAGCCGAGGACATTGCGGCGGCGGAACCCGAATCGTTCGATGTCGTCACTTGCATGGAGATGCTGGAGCACGTCCCTGATCCAGCAAGCACTGTCTCCGCGGCGGCGCGCGTTGCAAAACCAGGCGGCAGCGTCTTCTTCTCGACGCTCAACCGCAATCCGAAGTCCTATCTTTTTGCGGTGATCGGCGCAGAATACATCCTCCGCATGCTGCCGCGCGGGACGCACGATTACGCCCGCTTCATCAAGCCGTCGGAACTCAGCCGCTTTGCGCGCGATGCAGGCCTGGAGGTCGAAGAAGTCATCGGCATGACCTACAACCCGATCACCAAGGCCTACGCGCTCGGCCGCGACACCGATGTGAACTACCTCGTCCGCTGCCGCAAACCCGCATGACCCAAGCCCCGACCCGCTGCGTGCTGTTCGATCTGGACGGCACGCTGGCCGACACCGCGCCGGATCTCGGCGCAGCGCTTAACCGCGTACTTGAGGAAGAAGGCCTGGCCCCGCTACCAATGGAAGCGACGCGACCCGTCACATCCCAGGGCGTACGCGGTCTGCTCCGGGTCGGACTCGGCATTGGCCCCGACGACATCAACTACCAGTCACTCGCGCAGCGCGTGCTCAAGCACTACGCAGCGGGCATCTGTCGGCACACCCGGCTGTTCGATGGCATGCCTGACGTTCTTGCCACGCTTGAATCGCGCGGCATCAAATGGGGCATCGTGACCAACAAGCATGCGCGCTTCACTGAGCCGTTGGTCGACGCGCTGGGTCTCATGCAGCGCGCCGCATGCGTCATCAGTGGCGACTCTGCAGCGCACCCCAAGCCGCACCCGGCGCCATTGCTCATGGCATGCGAGCGCGCAAACGTCGCGCCCACTCACTGCATTTACGTCGGCGACGATCTGCGTGACATCCAGGCAGGGAAAGCTGCAGGAATGCGCACGATCGCGGCTGCCTGGGGCTATCTCGGCGAGAGCGAAGCAATCCACGAATGGTGCGCCGACCATATCGCGCCGACACCGGAAACACTATTGGACGTAGTGTTCGGCATCAACGTACAATGAAGGCCTTTCCCGGATACCTTGAAAACGCGTCCGGGAGCCCAATATCAAGAACATGGGGGCGACCTGGTCTCGACGGGGGTCGCGAAGCAACTTGGTGCATACCGAGGGCCAGTTACCTCGTAAATCCATCTGGAAAACCACAAACGCCAACGACGAGCGTTTCGCTCTAGCCGCTTAAGGCTGGACCACTGCACTGATTTGTCTCTGGGTCAGGCGGGGCAACCCGCAGCAGTGTCATTTACAGAGAATCGTGATGCGTCGGGTTACTTGGCGCAGAACTAAATCCAAGGTGACTCGCTTCGCACCGGCCTGTCGTCCGGCTAAGTGCGGGGTTAAATTAAAATAGGCCGACTAAGTATGTAGATCCAGTTGTAGAGGGCTTTCGGACGCGGGTTCGATTCCCGCCGCCTCCACCATACACAAGGGCTCGGACAATCTCCGGGCCCTTTTTCTTGCCTGAAATCCCCGCGTGGCGTGGGGTTTCGGCCATCTGGGCTGCGGGTGGCCTGCTGCCGGAACGCCTGAAATCGGCCACTTTCTCGGCCAGAGCAGTCTCTTTTCTCTGTTCGGCCTGCGGGTGGGCGCAGATGCAGGTCTAGCAAATTCAACCACTTACGCGCGGCGGTTCATCGTCAACCAAGGCGACCGGTCAAGCCTGGAACAAAACCGGGTAGTGGCGCAAGCTCATATCTTGCTCTATCATGAAGCGTCAAGATGAATCATGATGGAGATGGCCATGGCGACCGCCGTCCGCGAAAAGTTTTCCTCCCAGGCTGCGCCCGAAGTACTGGCGGCCTTGCGCCAGATCGCAGAAAGCCAGGGCCGCCAGTTCCAGGCCGTGCTTGATGAGGCCCTGCGCGACTACATCGACCGGCAGCAGAAGGAGCGCCCCCGCCGCCACGTGATGGCTTCGTTCGCATCCAGTCTGGATGAGTTCGACAGCCTCTACCGCGAGTTGGCCAAGTAAACCGTGGCGCGTGATTACCTGACCGTGGCCGATGTGCTCGGCATGCACATGGTGCTGATGCAGCGGTACGGCGGTGCGCCGGGCGTGCGTGACCCGGGGGCCCTGGAGGCAGCACTGTTCCGCCCGCAGACCGGCTACTACGATGACATCGTGGCCGAGGCGGCGGCTCTGATGGAAAGCCTGGCGATCAACCACCCGTTCGTGGACGGGAACAAGCGCATCGCCTTTGCGGCGGCCGACGTGTTCCTGCGCATCAATGGCTGGCGCTTACAGCGCGCCCCGATGCAGATTTACGCGGAGATGATGCAGATGTTCGAGTCGGGCAGCTTCGACATCGCCCACCTCGATCCGTGGCTGCGGTCGTTTGCCGTCGCCGCAGAGTGATGCCATGAACAAGAAAACACCCAACCCGCAGACTCAGGCTGCGATGACAGAAGCCAGGGCGATGGCGAGGAACCGGATGACTGAACTGGCAGAGTCCACAGTAGGCGTTGAATCACTGCCCACTTTCACCAAGCCTGCCCGTCAGCGCTGGTGATGGGTGATCAAGGGCGGGTGACCCGGTCAGGCATCAAACCCCGCCACCACTTCCCGCTGCGCCACCCAGTCGGCCGGCAACTGGTTCCGCTGGAACCACAGCAGGCTCATGCAGCGGGGCTGCTTGCCGGCCAGGATCGCTTGGATGATCGCGGGCTCCAGCAGCGTGAGCCGCAGCAGTTCGTTCACCGTGGAGTGGTGCAGACCTTCGCGTTGGGCGATCTCGCTGCCGCTGGCCACCACGCCCTCGTCGAGCAGGTGCTGCCAGTAGAACGCCCGTGTCAGCGCCACCAGCAAGGGCTGGTCGATCTGGGTGGCGACCTTGCCCGGCGACTCGACCGCCCCATCCGGCCGCACCACCACCTTGCTGCCGCCACGCTTCCTGATCTTCAGCGGGATGAAGGTCGACAGCTTGACCTGGCCACCCTCCCGGCGTTCGCGGGCGATGGCCGCTCCCAAAGGCTGCACTTTCGGCTTCATACGGTTTCCTCCGTCTGCTCCCATTCCTGCAATTCCGCGCCGATGCTGCCGGGCAGCAGTTCACCAGCCAGTTCCTGCCAGCCCTGATCGCGCCAGATGATTTCCAGCCCGCCGTCGGCAATCACCACGCGTTCGATCAGCAGTTGCGCCAGACGGCACTGTTCGACCGGGAACAACTGCTGCCACATCGTGGCGAGTCGGCGCATCGGCAGCACCACCTGCGGCTCTGAGATGTCTGCGCGCAGCGCCTGCAACCGGTCCCACACCGACTGCACGATGTGCGGTGCCGACAGCGCTGCCACGATCTGCTGGACCACAAGTTCCTCGATGGGTACCGCTGGCAGCGGGCCGTGCTGACTGGCCCATGCCCCGAAGCGCCGGTGTTTGACGGGCGTGTAGTAGCGGTACGTCTTGCCCCTCTTGACCGTGTAGCTGGGCACCAGCCGTTCGCCATCGGGCGTGAACAGCAGGCCGCGCAGCAACACCGGCTCACGCTGGCGGTCGTTGGTCTCGCGCCGCCGTTCGATGCCATCGGTGGCGATCAGTGCGTGCACCGCGTCCCACTGCGCCTGCGTGACGATGGCCTGATGCTGGCCGGGGAAACTCTGCCCTTTGTGGACGATCTCGCCCAGGTACATCCGGTTGTGCAGCATCTTGTAGATCGTCTGCTTGGTGAAGGGCTTGCCGCCCTTGGTCACCACGCCTTCCGCGCCGTAGGCCTTGGCCATCAGCGTGGCCGAGCGCATGGTCACGAAGTCATCGAAGATGCGGCGCACCAGCTTGGCCTCGTCTTCGTTGATGACCAGCAGACGGTTATCGACGTCGTACCCCAGCGGCAGCGGCCCGCCCATCCACATCCCTTTGGCCTTGCTGGCGGCAATCTTGTCGCGGATGCGCTCGCCGGTGACTTCGCGTTCGAACTGGGCGAAGGACAGCAGCACGTTGAGCATCAGCCGACCCATCGAGGCGGCCGAGTTGATCTGCTGGGTGACGGCGCTGAAGCTGACCCGGTGGCGGTCGAACACATCAACCATCCGCGCAAAATCGGCCAGCGAGCGTGACAGCCGGTCGATCTTGTAGAGCACCACGATGTCGATCTTGCCGGCCTCGATGTCAGTGAGCAGGCGTCGCAGCGCGGGGCGGTCCATGTTGCCGCCGGAGTAACCGCCATCGTCGTAATCGTCGGCCACGGCGATCCAGCCCTCGTGACTCTGGCTCTTGATGAAGGCGTGCCCGGCTTCCTTTTGGGCGTCGATGGAATTGAAGGACTGGTCCAGCCGTTCGTCGCTGGAGACACGGCAATACACCGCGCAGCGTTTGGGTGGTACGAGCAGAGGCGCGTTCATTGACCACCTGCCTTGCCATCGCGCAGCCCAAAGAACTTCGGCCCGTTCCACTGCGTACCGGTGATATGTCGTGCGACCGCCGATAGGCTCTTGAACACCTGCCCGTTGAGTTCGTACAGACCATCGGGCGTGACCGTCACACGGTACTCGCGCTCGTCCCATTCGCGGATCAACGTGGTGCCGGGCATCAGCAGGGTCTGCGCGCCGCGCCCGGTGGCGGTCTTGATCTTCGAGTGCTTGGCCCCGGCGTCGACGAGCATCCGGCGGATCGGCGTGGGCAGCGCGCCATAGGCCTTCTCCTGGATGCGATACGCGAGACGGGACTCCACGTAGCTGCGGTTGCGGTGCGCCGGGCGCCGGGGAAAGTGCTCGTCCCAGAGGGCCCAGAGCTCGGCCATCGGCATCGATGGCAACGCCGCGAGTTGCCGGCTTCCCGGTGGTTGCTCTCTAAAGAGAGGTTGAGCATTGGGAATGCTCACCTCGTCTCGCTTCGTCGATGGGCTTGACGCGGTGGATGACTGACGGCCAAATATCAGTTGTTAACAGATAGTGATGGTCGCGACCATGCCAACCAGTGTTGCCTTGGGCAGCCACTTCGAAGAATTCATCCGCGATCAGGTCCGGATGGGGCGCTTCAACAATGTGAGCGAGGTGGTTCGCGCGGGGCTGCGTCTGCTGGAAGAGAGCGAACAGCGTCGGCAACTGGAGCTTGAAGCCCTGCGCGCCGAGATCGCGGCTGGGCGTGCCAGTGGCGAGCCCAAGCCTGCAGACGCCGTGCTCGACCGCCTCGAGGCCAAGTACACCGCCCAGCGCCGTTGATGCGCTTGTTCTTCGCACCGCGGGCCGAGCAGGACCTCGAATCCATAGCCGACGACATCGCCGCTGACAACCCTCGTCGCGCGGTCAGCTTCATCCAGGAAATCCGGCAGCAATGCCAACGCATTGCGCTCAACCCGCCCGGCTACCGCATGCGGCCGGAACTGGGCGAGGGAATCCGCTCGTGCCCGCACGGTCACTACGTCATCTTCTTCGAGGCGTCGGCCGATGCGGTGACTGTGATTCGCATCCTGCACGCCGCTCGCGATGTGCCCGCACTGTTTCGGCCCGATGACGAAGCGTCTTGACCCGGCACCGTCTATCACTCCGCCCGCTGCGGACTGGCTGGCACTGCGGCAAGCGCTGCTGACAGGCGCAGCCTCTGCGCCCACTTCACCGGCGGGTGCTACGTACTTTGCTTCGCTTCGGCAGCGAGTGAAGTCCGGCGCACCCGCGCGGAGGAAGAACTGACTGCCCCAGGCGAAACGGGTCCTTCCTGGCGAAAGTTCCATACGGGGGGCGCGAGCGCGGCGCTTCGCCACCGTCGGGGTGCAAACCGAGGTTTGCAGGGTTTGCGGTTTGCACTCGGAAGGACGGCCAGGGTACGCAGCTCGTGCGTACCCCAAGGGTCGGAGCTGAATTCCGACCCCCTGCGGCGCGGCTGACCGTCAGCCGATGCGGTACACGCGCTCGCCGGCGGCGTTGCGCGTCAGCACCACCTTCAGGCCCAGACGCTTGCGCAGCAGGCCCGAGATCGCCCCGCGCACCGAATGAGGCTGCCAGCCGGTGGCCAGCATCAGTTGCAGGCAGCTGGCCCCGTGCGGGCGGCCCAGCGCCGCCACCAGCGCAGCGAGCTTGCTACCAGGGCGAAGCGGAATGCTCTCCAGAAGTTGGAGGGCGTCAGACGCGTTGACCGGCTGGCCATCCTCCGCGGTCGCGGGCCGCTGGCGCCCGGCCACGGCATAGCCGGCGTCGGTCAGCGCGTGGCCACGGCCAGCCGGCTCGATCCAGCCCCGCTGCATGAGCGCGGTCAGCACCTTGACCCGCGCGCCGCCGCGCAGGGTGTTGGGCGGGATCACGCGCCCATCGGCGCGGCGGGCGGCGGCACGCAGCAGCAGGGCCTGGGTCGGGGTGAGCTTGGGGCAAGTTTCCATCGGCATCTCCGGGGGATCGCGACGATGCGATTGACGCGCTGCTAAGGCTGGAAGCCAAGCTTGGGAGGGCATCATTCCGCTGATAGACTTTCATCCGGTTTCATCCACTTGAGGCGCTTCCCGTTGGCAAGCGTGCACGCCATGACTACCGAACCGTGGGTTTCCGTCGAGCAGGTCGCCCAGCACTTGGGCGTGGCCAAGGACACCGTCTATCGCTGGCGGGAACACCGTGGGCTGCCGGCGCACCGCGTCGGGCGGCTGTGGAAGTTCAAGCTGTCCGAAGTGGACGACTGGGTGCGCGCCGGGGGCGCGGATGAAGAACAAAGCGCGGGCGGCCACAGCGCCCCCAAGAACTGAAGGTCACGAGGCGCCATGCCCACACTGAACTGGATCGGCAAAGAAGCCGTCGTCAAGCATCACAAGGAAGTGCCCTTCCGCCTCCTGGAGCCGGTGCCGGAACTCTCCTGCGGCGATGCCGGTAGCGGCAACCTCATCGTGCAGGGCGACAACCTGCACGCCTTGAAGGCCCTCTTGCCGCGCTACGCGGGCCAAGTGAAGTGCATCTACATCGACCCGCCTTACAACACCGGCAACGAGGGCTGGGTCTACAACGACAACGTCAACAGCCCGGAGATCCGCAAGTGGCTGGGCGAGGTGGTCGGCAAGGAAGGCGAGACGCTGGACCGCCACGACCGCTGGCTGTGCATGATGTACCCGCGCCTCGTGCTGCTGAAGCAATTCCTCCGTGAGGACGGCGCGATCTTCGTGTCCATCGACGATAACGAGGTCGGCAACCTACAAGCCCTGATGCGCGAAGTTTTTGGCGCATCCAACGAGGTCGCCACCATCGTCTGGGAGAAAGGTAAGAAGGGCGATTCGAAGCTCGTGTCTGTCACGCACGAGTACATCATTGCTTTCGCACGCAACAAGGCGCTGCTCAAGGAGCGCGGGGTTCGCTGGCGGCGTAAAAAGCCAGGCGTGGACGCTGTGCTGGAACATTACGAGAGCTTACGCAAGAAGTACGGTGACGACCATGCCGCAATCCGCAAGGAAATGATGGCTTGGTACCGCGCACTGCCCAAGGGTGATCCACGTAAGGCGCACAAGCACTACAACTGGTCAGATAAGCGCGGGCTTTACTTCGCGGCGGACTTTGCGGGACCTGATGACGGGCGCGAGAACCGCCCGCGCTATCCGATCCTGCATCCCGTCACCCAGCAGCCCTGCGCCATGCCCTCGACCGGCTGGCGGTGGGAAGAGGACACCACGAAGGCGGCGCTGGCCGAGGATCCGCCGCGCATTCACTTCGGCAAGGACCACACGACGATTCCAAACCGCAAGAGCTACCTCTTCGAGATCGATGAAGAGCCGATGATGAGCGTGTTCTACAAGGACGGACGGGCGGCCACGCTGGAGGTCGAAGCGATCCTTGGCGCGGGGGCGTTTCCGTTTCCGAAGGACTCCGAGGTTATTGCCGACCTCGTAGGGATGGTGGTCGAGCCCGGTGACATCGTGCTCGATAGCTTTGGCGGCTCCGGCACCACGGCGCACGCGGTGCTCAGGTTGAATCAGCACCTGAAGAAGCCCGTTCGCTTCATCCTCGTCGAACTCAACGACGACGTCGCTCGGAGCAAGACGCGCGAGCGCGTCCGAAAGGCCATCGAGGGCTACACGCCGCTCGCCGGCAAGAAGCGGGTACCGGTCGAGGGACTCGGCGGCGGCTTCCAGTTCTGCCGCCTGTCCACCGAACCCCTGTTCGACGCCAACGGCCAAATCCGCAGCGATGTGAGCTTCGCGCAACTGGCCGAGTTCGTCTGGTTCGCCGAGACCGGCACCGGCTACACGGGCCAGGCTGATTCGCCGCTGCTCGGTGTGCACGAGGGCCGCGCGATCTACCTGCTCTACAACGGCATCCTCAAGGACCGTTCGGTCGCTGGCGGCAACGTGCTCACCGGCCCGGTGTTCGATCTGCTGCCGAAGTTCGCCGGCCCCAAAGTGATCTACGCCGCTGCCAATCGCATGGGGGGCCGCGCGGCACGCGAGGGCATCACCTTCAAGCAAACCCCGTACGCGCTGGAGGTGTAAGCCATGAGCACGTTCGCACCCAAGACCTACCAGCAGCAGGTGCTCGACAGCGTCGAGGCCTACTTCAAGGCCTGCCACGAACTGCAGTCGCCCTCGATCGCTTTCACCGCCACCACCGAACGCTTGTGGGGACGCGGCAATGCCTACAACCCGCTTTCGGGCTTTCCGCCCGACATGCCGTACTTCTGCCTGCGCGTGCCCACCGGCGGCGGCAAGACCTGGCTGGCAGCCAAGAGCGTGGCGTTGGTCAACACGCATCTGCTGCGCTGCGAGCACAGCGTGATCCTGTGGCTGGTGCCGAGCAAGCCCATCCGCGAGCAGACCTTGCGGGCCCTGCGCGACCGGCTGCATCCGTACCACGCGGCGCTGCGAGAGGCCGGGCCCATCACGGTGATGGATCTCGACGAGGCCAAGAGCGTGACCCGTGCGACGCTGGACACCTCGACCACGATCATCGTCGCCACCCGGCAGGCGTTTCAGGTGGAGGACGAAGAGTCCCGCAAGGTGTACCAGAGCAGCGGCGCGCTGATGCACCACTTCGACAACCTGTCGCCCACGCAGCGCGACGGCCTATTGAGCGACGGCGAAGGTGCCGAGCGCACGACGCCGTGCTCGCTGGCCAACGTGCTGCGCCTGCGTCGACCCTTCGTCGTGGTGGACGAGGCACACAACAGCCGCACCGAACTGGCCTTCGACATGCTGGCGCGCTTCCGCCCCAGCGGCGTGATGGAGCTGACCGCCACGCCCGACCTGGAGCGCACGCCCAGCAACGTGCTGCACAGCGTCTCCGCCGCCGAGTTGAAGGCGGAGGAAATGATCAAGCTGCCCGTGGTCCTGGAAACCGAGCCGAACTGGCAACAGTGCCTGGCCGATGCCATCGGCCGGCGCGATGCCCTGCACAAGCTGGCCGATGAGGAACGCCGCGCGGGCAGCCCCTACCTGCGGCCGCTGGTGTTGATTCAGGCGGAGCCACGACGCGCGGGGGTGGAGACGCTGGACGTTGAGCACGTGAAGAACGAGCTGATCTCCAACCACGGCATTCCGGCCAGCGAGATCGTCGTGGCCACCGGCGAGGAAAAGGGGCTGGAGCAGATCGACGCCGACTACAAGCTGGGCATCTCCGACCCGGCCTGCCCGGTGAAGTTCGTCATCACCCAGAAGGCGTTGGCCGAAGGTTGGGACTGCCCGTTCGCCTACATCCTGGTGAGCATGGCGGAGCTCAGATCGGCCACGGCGGTGGAGCAGTTGCTCGGGCGCGTGCTGCGTCAACCCGGCGCCAGCCATCGGCAGGCCAAAGCGCTGAATCAGTCCTATGCCTTTGTGGTGTCGCGCAACTTTGCCGAGACGGCGAGCGCCTTACGCGACCGGCTGGTGGAAGGGGCGGGCTTCGAGCGGCGCGAGGTGCGCGACTTCGTCACTGCCGCGCTGCCGGAGCAGGCGCGGCTGGACCTGGAAGGCCACGCCGGGCGCGTTGTGGTTCGGCCAGTGGCGATCACGTTGACAGAAAAGCCCGATCTCAAGCAGGTCCCGAAGCCGGTGCGCGACAAGGTGAGCTGGGACGACAAGCTCAACACGCTGACCATCACCACGCCGCTGACCGAGGACGAGACCGAGGTGCTCAAGGCCTCGGTCACCAGCGATTCGGCGGCGGCGGCCATCGTCGAGGCGGCCGAGATCAGCCGGACAACGGCCATCGAGTTCTTCCAGACGCCGGCCGAGTTGGGGGAGCGCTTCCGCGTGCCGCAGCTGGCCTTGCGCGTGCAGGGTGAGCTGCAACTGTTCGACGACCCGGAGGTTCTCGACTACCCGTGGGACTTGTCGACGTATGACGCCGCGCCGACAGCTGACGACATCACCGCGCTGGGCGCGGGACTCAAGGTATCCGAAGGCGGCGAGATCGATGTCGATGGCGAGAGCGGCAAGGTTATCTCGCGATTCCTGCCCGATTTGCAGCGTGACCTGGGGCTGGTCTACCAGCCCGAGCACTGGGACGAGGTGCGTCTCGCGACGTGGCTGTGCCGGAATCTGCCGGAGCCGTCACTCACCCACGCGAGCAAGCAAGCCTTCGTGGCCAAGTGGCTGACCGAACTGTTGCGCCGTGAGGGCTTCACGCTGGCCCGTGCGAATCTGCAGAAGTTCATGCTGCGCAACCTGTTGGAAGCACGCATACGTGAGCTGCGCAGGCTGGCTGTCGGCAAGGCGTTCCAGCAGGCACTGTTTGGCGACGATGCGGCATCGCGCGTTGCGGTGACGGATCGGTACGCCTTTGAGTTCCACGCGCAGGCCTACGCGCCCAGCCGTGACTACGACGGCCGTTTCGGGCACTTCGACTTCCGCAAACACTTCTACGGCCGCATCGGCGACTTCGACAGCAAGGAGGAGTTCGAGTGCGCCTGCTGGCTGGACATTCAGGCGCAGCAGGGGCGCATCCAGTTCTGGGTGCGCAACCTCGTTCGACGCGAAGGCAGTTCGTTCTTCCTGCAGAAGGCCGACGGGCGCTTCTACCCTGACTTCCTGTGTCAGCTGCCGGGCAGCGCAGAAAAGCCCGGCCCGATCCTCGCCGTCGAGTACAAGGGCGCGGATCGTTGGGCTGGCGCGGAAGATGACCGGTTGATCGGCGGCCTGTGGGCGAACCTGTCCGAAGGGCGCTGCCGCTTTGTCATGGTCAAGGACAAGCGGTGGGAGTGGATCGAGGAGAAGCTGCGATGAGCGACTTCCAGCGGCAGTACGCCCTGTGGGACGAGTTCCTCGCCACGTGGCCGCGCACCCGCCTGGCCACGATGACGCTGGACGAGTACACCCAGGCCGGCTCGAAGGAGAGCTTCACCTACTGGATCGAATCCCGCCTGGATGAGATGGGCAGCATCTGGGGCGGATCGTCGTTCAAGTTTGGCGTGTTTTCGCGCAAAGACACCGAGGACAAGAAGTCCGACGCCAAGCTGAGCTACTCCGACACCCATGGCTGGTATTCATCGCTCGGCGCGAGCGCCGAGGCGGCTTTCGAAAAGGTGCGTGCAGCCATCATGCAGGTTGCCGACCTCGCTGCCCAGGGCGATCTCGACGGCATCGAGGCGCTGGACACCTTGGGCGAGGCCTTCAAGTGGAAGCTCGCCTTCCATTACCAAGACCGGCAGACGCCGGTGATCGTGGACATCTTCAAGCGTGCGCCGCTGGCCGCCTTCGTCGGTGGAACGGCCAACCAGAGCATGGCGGCGCTGCAAAGGGCCACGCTGGCAAAACGCCCGCCTGAGCTCGGCATTCTGGAGTTCGGGCGGCAGGTCTGGGAGGCGTGGAGTCAGAAGAACCTGGTGATCTGGAAGCTCTCGCACGGCAATCCGCCGGTGTTTTCCGAGCCCGAGCGGCAGCAGTACCGTAGCGAAAGCTTGGCGGTCATGGACCGCAACACCAACGCGCCTGGCCCCGGCGCGCAGCAGAAGGGCAAGCAAGGCAGGGATTTCGAGGAAGCGCCGGTCGGCACGCTGTTTTACTTGTGTCACGGCAACAGCCCGCAGTTGATTGGGCAGTTCACCTCCACCGCGATGCCCTGCGCCAAAGGCGAAGGCTGGCTGCAGCGCAGCTATCGCGTCCTCAAGGTTGCTCAGCGCACTGACCGCTATACCGCCAACTCAAAAAACTGGTCGCCGCAGGGTAACTCGACCTTTTGGCAAGTGGGCGCGCATGACCTGCCGGAATTCGAGTCCACCTTGCTCAAGCCGTTCTTCGGTACGGACTTGGCAGAAGTGGCCGCACTGGCGGGTGAGCCGATAGAAGCGGTCAGCCTGGGCAACGGGATCTCGCCGCCAACGCCGCACACCACGGCCACGGGAAACAAGAAGTCCACAACCACTTGTTTTAACCGCATCTACTACGGCCCGCCCGGCACTGGTAAAACCTACACACTGATGCAGTTGCTCAAGCGTGATTACGAGCTGCAAGCCGCATCCATCACCACTGAGGAATGGCGCACCCAGATCATTGCTGAGAAGGTCGCGGTGCTGAAGTGGTGGGAGGGCGCGGCCGCCGCACTGTATGACTTGGGCGGCAAGGCCAAGGTGGCGGATATTGCGGAGCATCGCTTCATTCAGGCCATCACCGCCGCCAATGGATCTAATCGCAATGTGCGACAAACGCTGTGGCGCACCCTGCAGAACCACACCGTGGATGAATCCACCACGGTGAAGATGAAAAAACGCCTCAGCCCGGCCGTCTTCGATAAAACGGCTGACTCGGTGTGGCAGTTCGCGGGTGATTGGCAGGATGCTTGCGCCGACTTGATCACACTGGTCGAGCAGCTCAAGGCGGGGCAGCAGGAGGCCACCGCGGTGCAGCGCTACAGCTTCGTGACCTTCCATCAATCCTACGGCTACGAAGAGTTTGTTGAGGGATTGCGTCCCGTTCTGAACGCCGACACCGAGGCGGGAGAAGTGGAATACGAAATTCGCCCCGGTGCGTTCAAGGAACTGTGCCGCAAGGCCCGGCAGGCCCCCGATCAACGTTTTGCGATGGTGATCGACGAAATCAATCGGGGCAACATCAGCAAGATTTTCGGTGAGCTGATCACCCTGATCGAGCCGGACAAACGCGACCCACTTGATGGCAGCAAGCCGCCCATCGAATTGACGCTGGCCTACTCGGGCGAGAAGTTTTCTGTGCCCGCCAATGTGGACATCATTGGCACGATGAACACGGCGGATCGCTCGCTGGCCTTGCTGGACACTGCCCTGCGTCGCCGTTTCGAGTTCGTGCCGCTAATGCCCGATACGCGAAGCGAGAAGGACCCCGCTGACCCGGACAGTGCGCCGCTGGCCGCGCTGGTGGTGACGACGGACGCTGGGTTGATCGATCTACGCCTGCTGCTGCAGCGGATGAACGAGCGGATCGAGGCGCTGTACGACCGCGACCACTGCATCGGCCACGCCTACTTCACGGGCCTTGCAGCCGAGAAAGACGGACCGCTACGGTTCGAGGCCCTGGTCACCACGTTCCGCCATCGCATCCTGCCGTTGCTGGAGGAATACTTCTTCGAAGACTGGCGCAAGATTCGTCTGGTGCTGGCAGACAACCAGAAGGGCGACCCGGCGATCCAGTTCATCCGCGAGAGCGTCGACCACGAGCAGGATCTGTCCACCCTGTTCGGTAATGACCACGGGCTCGACAGCTACGCCACCAAGCGGCGGTACAGCCTGCAGGAATCGGCGTTCTCGCAGCCACTGGCGTACATGGCGATCTACCAGGCGACTACCTGACGTTCGAGACACGCGAATGGCCGGCATCACGATCTATGAGTTCGAGGCGCTGGTGGCGATGGCGCCCGGTGCGTCCGATGCCGGTGGTTTGCACCCGGTGCCGCCCAGCGTCTTCACCTGGCTGGAATCGCAGGCGCTGCGCGCCGCCGAGGCGGGCGAATCGGCATGGGTGCGTGTCACGCAGCGGCGCGGTCGCAGGGCCGTTCAGGTCACCAGCTTCGTTGGCGTGATGCGTGCGCCGGATGGATTCCAGATCGAGGTGCTGCCGAAGGTCGGCAAGTCAATCGGCGGTGGTGATGCACAGGCTCGCCGGCTGCTGATCGAGATGCTGCGCTGCCTGGGCGGGTTTCGCCACGTCCAGACCGACAGCGCGAAGCTCGTGGCGACGCGCATGCCCTTGCTGGAGGTCTTCATCGGCGAGTTCCTGCGCGCCGTGGAGCATATCGTCAAGCGAGGCCTGCGCAGTGACTATCGCTTGCGGCAGGACAACAGCTTGGCGCTGCGCGGCAAGCTGCAGATGGCCATGCACCTGCGGCAGAACCTGTGCCGACAGGACCGCTTCTTTGCGGAGTTCGACGAGTTCTCGACCAACCGGCCTGAGAACCGGCTGCTGCACGCCGCGCTTCGTCGCGCCCTGTCGTGGACGGCAGCGCAGGCGCATCAGCAACTCGCGCGTGAGCTGTGTTTCGTGTTTGCCGAGGTGCCGCAGTCTGAGAGACCGGCGGTGGACTTCTCCAGGATTCGGCTGGACCGCAGTATGGGCCACTACGCCGATGCACTGGCATGGGCGAGGCTGATCCTGGAGGATGAATCGCCGCTCACCGGGGCGGGCGGTCATCGGGCGCCGTCACTGCTGTTTCCGATGGAGGCTGTGTTCGAGGCCTACGTCGCGAAGCATCTCGCTCGACAGCTGGTGCACCCGTTCACGCTGCGATCGCAGGCGCGCAGCTTCTCGCTGGTCCGGCATCTGGAGCAGGACTGGTTTCGCCTGAAGCCGGATCTGCTCGTCCATGAGGCGGGCAAGAACCTTATGGTTCTCGACACGAAGTGGAAGCTGCTCGACGACAGGAAGGCGACGGGCGCGGACAAGTACGGACTGGATCAGGGCGACTTCTACCAACTGCACGCCTACGGCCAGAGCTACCTGGACGGTCAGGGTGACGTGGTACTGATCTATCCGAGGACCGATGCTTTCGACAGAGCGCTGCCCGTGTTCGACTTCCCGAAGTCCAAGGGCTTGCGACTGTGGGTGCTGCCGTTCTGCCTGCGTGAGCGCGTGCTGGTCCTTCCGACCTGCGGCAGCCTCGATGTCTGGTTTTCGGCGGGACAGGGAAAGCCGGCGATTGCCCGGCCGGATGGCCCGTCTGAGGCGCAACTTCAAGTGGCATGACATGTTCTGCATCGATCCGGCAGACGCCCCAATTCATGAGCGCCGGCACGATGGCCGACAGCGCTGAACTGTCGGCGTTGCGCGCCGAGAACTCCCGCCTGATCGCACTGCTCGAGTCGCACGGCATCCAGTGGCGTGCGCGCCCGCAGTCGGCCACTCCGCCCGTCGAGCCATCGAGGCTGTCTACCGACGAGAAGGTGGCGCTGTTCCGCAGGCTGTTTCGCGGGCGCACGGATGTCTACCCCATTCGATGGGAGAGCAAGACCACGGGCAAGGCCGGCTATGCACCGGCCTGTGCCAACGAGTGGCGTGCCGGGGTCTGCGAGAAGCCGCGCATCAAGTGCGGCGACTGCGGCAATCGCCTGCTCATCCCGCTGTCGGACGCGGTGATCTACAACCACCTGGCTGGCGAGCTCACGGTCGGGGTGTATCCGCTGTTGGAGGACGACAGCTGCTACTTCCTGGCCGTCGACTTCGACGAGGCCGATTGGCGGGACGATGCCACTTGAAG
>JAJZLD010000297.1 GCA_021803785.1 Pseudomonadota bacterium
CCGGGCATGAAAGGGCCGTCAACATCATTGAAGAAGTTGCGATACGAGAAAGCGTGTGCGTCATCCAGTGTGTACTGCGGGAAGAGCTGATCCTTCTTCGCATAGGCATCCGCCTCGCTGACCGGCTTGCCGCGCAGCGTATCGTGTTGAATCGCGACGACATTGCCGCTCGCATCCTTGAGCGTAAAGGTGTAGTCCGAGCCTTGCGCAACCTGGCTCCAGTCCATGCCGCAGTTGGCAACCGGGTTGCTTGCGTTGTTGATCTGGTTGCAGCGGTCGGCATTGAAGGCGTTCCAGTCGAACTCGTCGCCTTTGAAGACCCAGTACGGGCGCGCCCGACGAACCGGCGGTTCCAGACTCAGGCCGCCTGCCGGCAAACCAGGACCCGTGACGGTAATCGCGGCCACGTTGCTGGCAACGCGATTGGTCGGCACATCAAACACGATGTAGTTGCTGACGCGTCCGTCCTGCTTGGCGTAGTAGCGGTTGTACTTGAATCGCGCGAGGCGCTCGGCAGTGCCCCACTCGGCACCAGCGAAGCCGATCGTGCCGAAGCATTCCTGACCGGGACCGCACAGCCACAGATCAAGCGGCTTGCCGGCGTCGTCGGTAATGGTCTGCTGGTAGTAGGTCTTGCCGTCCCAGCTCGCGACAAAGGACTTCACGCCGGGCAGCGCCTTCATTTCAGTCTCGGTGAGAGGCGTTTCCTTCAGACGTGCCATCAAGCTCACGCGCACCCGGCCGGCGAGTCCGTTGCCAGCCAGCTGCCACTTGCCCGCAGTGCGCTTGAACACCATGCGCTCGTCGCTAGCGCGGAAGCCAGCGCGATAAACAACGCGGAAAGAGGCCTCGATCGTGTCGGCGTCGATCACGTTCTCGACGCGCAGCGCATCAAAACGCACGCCTCGATGACTGAATCCGCCTGCGCTGTCTGCATCCAGATGGCGCAGCACCTGGTCGATGAAGTCGGCCGCGGCCTGGCCGTCGTGCTTGAAACTTGCAGCAAAGTAGGGCTGCAAGGCAGTCGAAGCTGGAATCGCGTTGGCGAACAGCGCTGCGAATTCATTCAAAGTCGTCTGGATGTCGCCAATGCTGCTGGCGAGATCGTTCAACGCCTTAGCGCCGCCGGCGGGGGCATCGATCGTCTTCGCGCCCGCAGGGTTGCTCGGATCGAGCGCCACCGCCGCACTGCCCGTCACAAGCGTAATCGAATAGGCCGCGCCCTTTGTCACCACCTTGGTGGCATCCAGCACTTGGTCAATACCAGTGCGGTTCGGCTGAAACTCGGTGGTGCGCAGGTTGGCGCTGCCTGCACCCGCAGCGTCGAGCACCGGTTGTACGACGACCTTGATTGCCTTTTCCGCTGCATCAATAGCCGCTGGCGTGATCTTGCTCAAATCCGCAGTGCCCGCGGCCAAATGGGCCTCCGGCGCGGTACCAATCACCGCGGCGGACACCAGTTCGGTCAGCGGCGTGACATTGACCGCATTGGTGCCGACGTCGCCGGCGGTCGCAACCGAGTGCAACACCACGGCCTCGCCGCCGACATTGCCCACCACCTTGATGATGAACGGTGCGGTCAGTGTCGATACATCCACCTTGTAAGCGCCAGTCGAATCAGCAACCGTTTTCACCGACTTCCCGTTCGCGTCGACGATAACGATTTCGGCAGCTACCACTGCGCCACCCGTAGCAATGCGCCCCGCCAGAGTGCCTGGCGCGCAGGTCGAGCACACGCTCGGCGCCGGATCCACCGGGGGATTGGGTTTGACCGTGGAATCGGATCCGCCTCCGCCGCCGCATGCCGCAAGGCCGAGCAGAATTGAAGTCGTGATGAGGGTCCGCGCAAAGCGGTGGTGCATGGTGTGGCTCCCTTTGAAATCTGTTCTTGGTTTTTGGTTGTGCGTGCTACCACGCAATGGGTGCGATTCGCTCATGAATTGTCTGTCACGAACTTGATACAAATTGTGACTTTTCGAATTTACCAGCTTTGGCAGCGACATCTGCGCGTGGTCAATAGGCAACCCATACGCGTTCTTGTTTTCTTCCTTGGCCTTAACCCGTTTCGTCGACCAGCTCCGTTTCAGTACTCAGACGCCCGCTTCGGGCGCTCCCGGACACTTTGAAAACGGAGCCTCACATGACCCGCAACACGCTTTCCCGCCCAGCCCACCTCCACGCCCGCAACGCGACCTTGCTCGCCGCGCTTGCGGTGCTGACCACCGCGTGCGGCACCAATGGCCTGTCGACCGCGGCAGAGCAGGACGCCGGCACCAACAATGCACAAGCCACGGCCAAGGCTGATGCCGTGCGCGCCGAAGCAGCCGTACGCGCGGGCGCCGAGCAGAAGCGCCGCGCCGAAACGCGCGAGGCCGTCGCTGCGCCGGCGCCGCTCGCCAAAGCGGTGATGGCGCAGCCGACGCTGATGGCGATGCCCGCGCCGATGCCGGCCGAAGATCGCGAGCGCTACAACCCGATCAAGGACAACGGCGTCGTCGCCGCGGCCGAGCAGCCCTTCTCCACCTTCTCGATCGATGTGGATACCGGCGCCTACGCGAACGTGCGCCGCTTCCTGAACGAGGGCCGCCTGCCGGCGCCCGACGCGGTGCGCGTGGAAGAACTGATCAACTACTTCCCCTACCAGTACGCCGAGCCGCGTGTGGTAGACGGCAAGCGCCCGCCCTTCGGTGTCACCACCGAGGTCGCCGCCTCACCGTGGAACAAGGACACCCTGCTGCTGCGCGTCGGCATCAAGGCCTTCGACAAGCCGCGCGCCACGCTGCCGCCAAGCAATCTGGTATTCCTCGTCGACGTGTCGGGCTCGATGGAGTCGCCGGACAAACTGCCGCTGTTGAAGAACGCACTGAAGCTGATGGTGGAGAGCTTGCGGCCGGAGGACCATGTCTCGCTCGTCACCTACGCCAGTGGTACACGCGTCGTGCTGCCGCCCACCGCGGGCAGCGACAAGGCGACGATCCGCATGGCGATCGATCAGCTCGTCGCGGGTGGTTCCACCGCCGGTGCAGCCGGCATTCAGCTCGCCTACCAGATGGCGCAGCAGGGCTATGTGAAGGACGGCATCAACCGCATCCTGCTGGCCACCGACGGCGACTTCAACGTCGGCGTCACTGACTTCTCGCAGCTCAAGGGCATGGTCGCCGAAAAGCGCAAGAGCGGCATCTCGCTCTCCACGCTGGGCTTTGGCACCGGCAACTACAACGACGCGATGATGGAACAGGTGGCCGACGCGGGCGACGGCAACTACTCGTACATCGACACCTTGAACGAAGCGCAGAAGGTGCTCGTCGAGGAGGCCAGCTCCACGCTCTCGGTCGTCGCGCGCGACGTGAAGATCCAGATGGAGTTCAACCCCGGCGTGGTCGCCGAGTACCGGCTGATCGGCTACGAAAACCGCACCCTGGCGCGCGAGGACTTCCGCAACGACAAGGTCGATGCCGGTGAGATCGGCGCCGGCCACACCGTCACCGCGCTGTATGAAGTCGCGCTGGTCGGCAAGCCCGGCCTGCTCGGTGAATCGCGTTACGGCGGTGGCAAGCCGGTGGCGAAGACCACGTTGCATGCGGATGAGCTGGGCATGCTGCGTCTGCGCTACAAGGGCACCGCCGGCGACGCTGCACAGGAGATCGCCACGCCGGTGAAACGCAGCCTCACTGCAGCAAGCGAAGACTTGCGCTTTGCTGCCGCAGTCGCCGCCTTCGGCCAGCAACTGCGCGGCGGCAAGTACCTCGGCAGCTTCGGCTACCCGCAGATCGAAGCACTTGCCGCGAACGCAAAAGGCAGCGACCGCTTTGGCTACCGCGGCGAGTTCGTCCGTCTGGTGAAGCTCGCCAGCGCGCTGTCGACGAAGGCGCCGGAACAAGTCAGCGTCGCGCAGTGATCGAATGCAGGTTGGCGCTGAGCGCAGCGAAGCCCAAGGGCTTCGTCATCCAAGCTTGATGTCAGGCTTCGCGTTGCTCAGCACCAACCTGCGCGCCTCGACTCACGTGGCGGCGGAAGCGGCGGCGGTATACTCGGCCGCCATGCCCGACTCCGCCGCACACTCCGCCACCGACAGCGACGAAGCGCTGATGCTCGCGTTCGCAGCAGGCGACATGGCGGCGTTCGATGCGCTGTATGCGCGGCACAAACGGGGGCTGTATGCCTTTGTGGCACGCCTGCTGATCGGCCAGGGGATTGCCGTGGATGATGTGTTTCAGGATGTGTGGCTGTCGGTCGCCAAGGCGCGGGCGCAGTACCGCCCCACGGCGCAGTTCCGCACCTGGCTGTTCCAGATTGCGCGCAACCGCACGATCGATCTGCTGCGCGAGAAGCGCCCGAGGCCACCGACAAGGGGGC
>JAJZLD010000298.1 GCA_021803785.1 Pseudomonadota bacterium
AGATCCAGCAAAACCGCGTCGGCGATGAAGGTTTCGTCGCCCAGCGTCAGCATGTCCGGCACCACGCCCAGCGCGGTCGAAATCTCGGCGTCACGCCCGACCTTCGCGCCCAACAGGCGGTACCAGAACGGCGCATACACCGTCGCGTACACGCCGTGCAGGATCTGCAGGCTGTTTTCCTGGATCTGGTTCACCAGCCATTTGCCGCAATACACATTGCTATGCACCGGCCAGCTGCCGGTCTTGAGCTTGGGCAAGATGCCCCAGCGGATGCCTGCCGATACCAGCGCGGTCACGACCACCAGGATCGCGCTGGCAGGCAGCGCGAGCAGGAAGTACTCGATCAACTGCAGCATTACGACGTCGCTCTGCGCCCAACTCAGACCGTCGATTTCGTCGAGCCAGTCGATCAGGATAAAGGTCGGGAACACCGGCATGAAGAACAGCGTGGTGACGAGCAAGGCACCGGCGATGAAGAACACGCCTTCGCTGACGGCCCGCAGCGTGCTGGTCGCCGGCCGTGGCCGCAGCGAAGCCGGATCGAAGGCGCCGGTATCGCGCGCGGGCGAGCCGGACCAGATCCGGTATGGCGGCACTGCCATGCCGTCGGCGAGCGCTGACTGACCTTCCAGATGGCCCCACTCGGCAACCGCGGTGTTGCCCTCCAGCACCGCATAGGAGCCGACGTAGGCATTCGGCCCGATGTCGATGGGGCCAAGGATCAGTTCGCCATGCAGCACGCGCGCATTCTCGAAATTGACCGCATTGCCGATGCTGGCGCCATCGGCAATCGACAGCAGATCCGGCGCGCGCAGCGTCATCGCGCCGATCTGAACATCCTTGCCGATCTTCGCGCCCAGCGAGCGCAGCCACCATGCGTACAACGACGAACCGCTCAGCAGATACGCCGGTGCGGCCTCCGTCAAACGGTCGGCAAGCCACCAGCGGTAGTAGGTCAGGCCCCAAAGCGGATAGCGCCCCGCCTTGAGGCGCCCGGCGATCAGCCACTTGCCGACGAAGGCGAGCACAAACTCGCCAAGCGTGGCCGCCAGAAACACCAGCACCGACATCGCCACCGCATACGGAATCGAGTCGCCTGGGTCGCCGGTGAAGAAGTGGTAGGTGAAGAAGGGCGCCAGCCACTGCGCCATGCGGATCGCCACCAGCACCGGCACCGCCGCCGCCTGCGCGATGCCGCAGCGCCAGCGGCGGAAGGCCGACGGGGGCGTCCACTCGACTGCCGCTTGCGGTGCCGCCGCGTGCATGGCTTCGAGCACCGCGGCGATATGCCCGACCTTGCGATGCAGGTAAATGTCGCGCACCGTGAGGCCGGCGTAGCGCGGGTCGGCGCGCAGCGCAGACGCGAGCCGCGCGGCCAGCAGCGAGTGACCGCCCAGATCGCTGAAGAAATCCGCCTCGCGGCGGATCGGCTGCCCGGGGAAGAGCCGCTCAAGCGCGGCGAACAGCGCACGCTCGGCGTCGGTCTCCGCCACGTCTGACCCTTCGGCCCCGGCCAGCGCTGCGAGCGGCAGCGCCTTGAGCACCTTGCGGTCAATCTTGCCCGATGTCAGGCGCGGCATCTCAGCCACCAGCTCGTAGCGGGCCGGCACCATGTAGGGCGGCAGGCGCTCGCCGAGCGCAGTGCGCAGCGCCTTCGGATCGAGTGATGCATCGCCCTCGGGCACGATGAAGGCAACCAGCTGGTCGATGCCGTCATCGTTGCGCAGCAACACCGCAACGGTGCCCACGCCCGGCTGTTCGGCGAGCACGGCTTCGATCTCGCCCAACTCGACACGGAAGCCGCGGATCTTGATCTGATCATCGGCGCGGCCAAGGCAGTGCACGCGGCCATCGGCATCGATGCGCGCAAGGTCACCGGTGCGGTACATGCGGGCGTCGGTCTCGCCGGTCGCCCAGGGGTTGGCGAGGAATTTCTCCGCGGTCAGATCCGGCCGACCAAGATAGCCGGCCGCGACGCCAGGCCCGCTGATGCAGAGCTCGCCGGTCTCGCCACGTGGCAGCAGACGCAGGCCGTTCTCAACGTCCGCCGCGATCACCAGCAGCCGGTAGTTGGGCAGTGGCGTGCCGATCGTGACCGGCTCGCCGGCATGCAACTCGGCGAGGCTGGCCGAGACGGTGGCCTCGGTCGGGCCATAGGTGTTGAACACCTGCCGGCCGGGTCGCGCCCACTTGGCGACCAGCGCCTCGGGGCACATCTCGCCGCCAAGGTTGATCAAACGCAGGCCCGGCACATCCTGCGCAAACAGCGCCAGCAGCGTCGGCACCGCATGCAGCGCGGTGATGCCGTTTTCCGCGAGCGCCTGTGGCAGCACATCCGGGTCGGCAGCGATTTCCTTCGGTGCGATCCACAGCGTGGCGCCGACCAGGTAGCTGATCCAGATCTCTTCGAAGGACATGTCGAAGGCGACCGAGAAACCCTGGTAGACCTTGTCCGACGCGCGGATGCCGAGCACCGCATTTTCACTGCGCAGGAAGTGGCAGATGCTGCGCTGGTTGATCGCGATGCCCTTGGGCTTGCCGGTGGAACCGGAGGTGTAGATCACATAGGCCGGGTGATCGGGGCGCACGCCTTCACGGCGGCGCAACGGTGCATCGAGTGGTGCGAGCAGTGATTCGGCCGTCCACACCGAACGACCGAGCTTGCCCAGCTGCGGCGCAAACGCTTCGCAACTGACGATGCCGGCGGCCCCCGCATCCTCAAGGCATACCGCAACGCGATCCACCGGCGTGTCGGCATCGCTCGGCAGCCAGGCCGCGCCGGTTTTTGCGATTGCAAGCTGCATCACCAGCAGGTCGATGCCGCGCGGCAACCACAGGCCGATGATCTGGCCCGGGCGTACGCCGGCGTCGATCAGGCGCGATGCCGCGCGATCGGCCAGTGCATCGAGTTCGGCGTAGCTCAGGCTTCGCTCACCGTGAATCAGCGCGATCTGCTCCGGCGTGCGTTGCGCACTGGCTTCGAACAGGTCGGCGAGGATTTCGTCCCGGATCAATTCAGGGCGGATGGGGCCGCAGAGAACGTCGGCAGATTGGGTGCTAGCGGGTGTGGACATGATGGACTTTGGCTGATGCCGACGATGCGGCGCATCGCGGCCGGCGAGATTTTCGCACGCATGGTGCGCCACCCTCGGCAGTCGACACAGGTTTGCCGAAACGCAAAGCATGCAAATCCGGCTGCGATACGATTGCGCCCCGCATCGTATCTGTTCGCCCAAATCGCGAGCCAGGTTGACTCGCCGGTGGAAGGCGTGCAACGGCCAGCGAGAACGGCGAATCATTGCACCCCCGATTCCACAAGTCTCCCGGAGCACGTCTTGAGTATTCAACGTTCGATCTGCGCGGCCGCCATCCTGGCCGCAATCACTTCAACGACCGCAACCCCCGCCTTCGCCGCCGACTGGAGCGATACCTCGGTCAGCTATCGCTACGGCACACAATTCGCCGAGCCCGGCATCGCGGGCGACATCGCCAAGAACATCTTTGCGCTGACCCATGTCAGCGGTTTCAAGTACGGCAGCAACTTCTTCAACGCCGATTTCCTGCTCTCCGACAAAAATGACCCCGCGGCCGGCGGCCAGGGTGGCGCACAGGAGATCTACGCGGTGTATGCCAACCAGCTGCACCTCGGCAAGATCACCGGCAGCAGTTACGCCTTCGGCCCGGTGCGCGACCTGGCGCTGACCACCGGCTTTGATGCGAGCAGCAAGAACAACGACTTCGCCTCACGCGTGCGCAAGTTCACTTTCGGCCCGACGCTCAAGTTCGGCGTGTTCGACGGCTGGGCAGACCTGAGCCTGCTGTACTACAAGGAAACCAATCACAACGGCATCGTCGGCAAGGACGTGAGCTTCGACAGCACCTGGCGCATCGCGGGCGCCTGGGGCGTGCCGTTCGCGGCCGGCAGCCTACCGATGAACGTGAATGGCTACTTCAACTACACCGCGGCCAAGGGCAAGGACGGCTTCGGCGATGAAACGAAGCCCGAGACCCTGCTGAACATCTTCCTGATGGCGGACGTCGGAACCTTGGCCGGCAAGAAGGGCACCTTCCTCGCCGGCGTCGGCTACGAGTACTGGCAGAACAAGTTCGGCAACGACCACACGAAACTGGTCGGCTCCACCGCGCGCACGCCGATGCTGAAAGTCGAAGCGCACTTCTGATCACGGCGCAGCAACACACAAAACGGGGTGGCGCTTGCCGCCCCGTTTTGTTTAGCTCACAACGCCCGCGTAGCCCTGCTGCGCAAACCAGTCGTCCAGCCGATCGAACCACACCGCCCGCTGTGCCGCCCACCACGAAA
>JAJZLD010000299.1 GCA_021803785.1 Pseudomonadota bacterium
CGTCGCCGGCAAATCGTGGGCTTCGAGATCGGCGGCGATGCGGGCGCTCAGGTTCGCGTTGCGAGCCTGGCGGATCACGTCATCCCACTCGCGTAGCGAGAGTCGCGCGGCGCATTCGGGCGCCCGCAGCAACGGTAGCAGGGCGTCGCGAATCATGGGCGGGCCTCGTCAGCGAGGCGGTCGAAGGCGGCAATTGCTTCGTCCAGCCGGCTGTAGCGCAGCGCGATGCAGTCGCTTCGGTCTACCGTGTCGACCAAGGTGCGGAAGCCAGTCTCGCCGAGCATGCTGTAGTTGAAGGCGTTCTCCGCCAGCTGGATGAAGCCTTCCGCTCGCGGCAAGGGTTTCATCGTCAGCGCTGCACCCGCCTCCCACTGCGGGAAGATGATCCAGCGGGGTAGCGCACGTTCATGCATCCGGGCAACGCTGTCGCGCGGTGGCCGCAAGTGCGCGACGCGGCCTTTGTGGGTGTCGGGGCATTCGGGGCCGAAACTTGCCGACGGCTCGAACTGCTGAATGATGTCGATCGAGCTGTTCTTCAAATTCACCGGGCGCGCCAGCGCGACGACGCGCCCATCAACCGGGTCGAGCAAGGTCAGTTCGTCTGAGCACAAACGCCAGCCGCGTTGGATCAGCGCAGCGGTCAGCGTGCTTTTGCCAGAGCCCGGGGGAGCCGGAAGGATGGCCGCCAGACCGTTGCGTTCCACAACCGCAGCGTGGATCACCAGAAACTGGTGGCAATAGGTTGCGATGCACCAGTTGATGCCCCACTCGAGCATCGCAAAGCTTTGCGCGTGCGGCAGCGGTTTGAACGGTGTGCGGCCGTCGAGGTGAAACTGAACCTGCGGCCGTATCCAGGCGCGGAGTCCAGAGACGCGGCCCACCTGCACGTGGAAATCTGCAAAGTCGTTTGGCGCCAGCGCGTGATCAGCATAAAGCGTCTGCACGGCTTTTCGCACGACCGGTTCGCGGCTGCGGATGTGCAGTGTCAGCGGGCCGCTGATGAGCCAGAGACCGTCGCCGGACAGGCGCGCCGACAGATCTGCTTCGTTCAGGTCTGTAACGCGGAGCGTAGCGGTCAAATCAGTTCGATGCGGCGGAGTTGGTCGAGTGCCTGGGACACGTTGTCGGTGAGTTCAGGCGAGCACGGCAGCGACAGCAGACTGGCGATCGCGTCCGCTGCCTGCGCCGCATCGTAGCGCGAGGCGGCTGGTAGGGCGAGTACTTCCGCTGCGAGCGGCGACAGCGCGTGTGTCGCGCCGGTCTGGCGATCGTAAAAAACGGAACCGTCGGGCCAGTGATGACTGACCCAACGTGTATTGGCGTCCTGCATGCGAGGCCGGCGCTTACGGCGCGATGTAGTTGTTCTTGAGGTAGCTGACGATGTCGGCGCCGGTCCACGGCGTCGCGCCCGCATAGGGCACGTACTTGCCGTTGAGCGCCCATTCGCGCCAAAGCGCCACGACGCCTTCGGCTGTCAGCGCCTTTGGATCGATCAGGCCCTTGAGGATGTTCAGGTAGGCGCCGATGCAGTGGAACGCGACCTTGTACGGGTCTTCCGATCCGAGCAGGTTCAGCACCTGCAGCATGGTCTTCATGGAGCCATCGGCGTTGAACTGGCTGCAGCCTGGCGTTGGACCAACGACAAAAATCGAGTGGAAGGGCGTCGACTGCTGAATCGGCCAGTTGCTCGCGCTGCATGTCTTCCAGTAACCGGGCGAGCGCCCGCTACAGGTGCCGACCTTGGTGCCGCGGTGACTCAGCGCGCCTGAGAGTGTTTGCGAGGGCGAAATGCACTCACCCGGGTTTAGGCCGCCAAGGACAGGCCGACTGGTCAGCGTCAGGATGATCGGGCCACTGGCCATGCCGCCGCGTACCAGCAGCCGGCGCCGTGCTTCAGATACGCCCGATTCTGCACGGTCGGGTGACTGGGCGGGATGGTCAGCGCTAGGCATGTTTTCGTGGTTCGACATGGTCTCGATCCTGGAGGTCATGTTGCATTCTGTCAGGCACTCACTGCCAATTCGTGCAAATTGGTCACGGCCTGACAGCAGGATGCAATGGGTTACAGCTCACCATGCAAGAAACGTGCTTGGCGGCGATTTAATAAAAAACCAATAAAAAACAGTGCGTTGCGGTGCTGGCGTGGTGCGGGCCGAAGGCGAGCGCGGCAGGATGTCAAATGCGCCGACGATTCCTTGCTCAGCGTCGCAGGTATTCCGACAGTTCGCGTGCCATGCGTTCAGCCTGGCGCAAGTAACTCGCGCCGAACAGGTTGAGGTGGTTGAGCATGTGATAGAGGTTGTAGAGCGTGCGTCGTTGCGGGTAGCCCTCGGCCAGCGGCGCGGTTTGCATGTAGGACAGGTAGAAGCGCTCGGGCAGGCCGCCGAAAAGTTCGCTCATTGCAAAATCGGCTTCTCGATCGCCGAAGTAGGTCGCGGGATCGAAAGCGACGGGCTCTCCCTCTGCGGTTACGGCGATGTTGCCGGCCCAGAGGTCGCCATGCAGCAGTGCCGGTTCGGGACGGCGCTCCAGAAAGAAGGCGCCGATCTTGTCGATGATGCGTTCTCCGTGATTCTGAAGGTCGCCACGGTAACCGCGTCGCGCCGCTTCGGCGAACTGCGGCGCAAGGCGCTGGCGTGCAAAGAATGCGGGCCAGTCGGCGCGTGGTGAATTGTCTTGCGGCGATTGGCCGATGAAGTTGTTGCGCCGCCAGCCGTAATGTTCGCCGACGGTGCTGTGTAACTGCGCCAGTGCCGCTGCGCAGCGAGGGGCGTCGGCTGCTTGCATTGGGCGCAGCGGCAGGTGTTCAAGAATCAGGAATGCATGCGCTTCGCTCGTGCCGCTGGCCACCACGGCCGGCGTGCGGAACGCGCCCGTCGCGGCGATGGCCGAGAGCGCATCGACCTCAGCATCAAAGAGCGCAAGGTTCGTCGCCGCGCTGGTCTTCACGAAGACGCGCCGGGCCGCGCTCCCGACGATCCAGTTTCGATGTGTGCCGCCGGAGGCCGGCTCGGCGCTCGTGACGCGGAACGCCGTGCCGAGCGCGCCGCGTGCAGCCTCTTCGACAGCCGCGGCGAGCGAGGCTTCCATGCGGGTCAGCCCAGACGGGTGCGCGCGCGGGCGATTGCCGCGCGAACTTGTTCGGGGGCCGTGCCGCCGATGTGGTTGCGGCCGGCCAGCGCGCCTTCGACTGTCAGCACTTGGTAGACGTCCTCTGCGACCAGGTTCGAGAAGCTGCGCAGCACGTCGAGCGGCAGATCGGGCAGATCGCAGCCGCGCGTTTCGGCTTCGCGCACTGCACGGGCGACAGCTTCGTGCGCGTCGCGGAAGGGCAGGCCGCGTTTGACGAGGTAGTCGGCCAATTCCGTGGCGGTGGCAAAGCCTTGCTTGAGTGCGTCGCGCATCGCGTCGGCCTTCACGCGGATGCCGGAGACCATGTCGGTGAAGATGCGCAGGCTGTCGATCAGCGTGTCGGCGGTGTCGAACAGCGGCTCCTTGTCTTCCTGGTTGTCCTTGTTGTAGGCCAGCGGTTGACCCTTCATCAGGGTCAGCAGGCCGACGAGGTGGCCGTTTACGCGGCCGGTCTTGCCGCGCACGAGTTCGGGGACGTCCGGGTTCTTTTTCTGCGGCATGATCGAGCTGCCGGTGCAGAAGCGATCGGCCAGATCGATGAAGCCGACGCGCGGGCTCATCCAGAGGATCAATTCTTCCGACAGGCGCGACAGATGCGTCATCACCAGTGCGGCGGCGGCGGTGAATTCGATCGCGAAATCGCGGTCGGACACGGCGTCGAGCGAGTTCTCGCAGACGGCCTCGAAGCCCAGCTCGCGTGCGACGAATTCGCGGTCGATCGGGTAGCTGGTGCCAGCCAGCGCCGAGGCGCCCAGCGGCAAGCGGTTGATGCGGCGGCGGGCGTCGACCAGGCGTTCGGCGTCGCGGCGCGCCATTTCGACGTAGGCCATCAGGTGGTGACCGAAGGTCACCGGCTGCGCCACTTGCAGGTGCGTGAAGCCGGGCATCGGCGTGTCGGCATGCTGTTCGGCCAGATCACACAGCGCGCGCTGGAAGTTGCCGAGCAGTTCGATGGCCTGGTCGACCGCGTCGCGCAGCCACAGGCGGATGTCGGTGGCCACCTGATCGTTGCGCGAACGGCCGGTGTGCAGTCGCTTGCCTGCGTCACCGACCAGAGTGGTCAGGCGGCGCTCGATGTTCAGGTGAACGTCTTCGAGATCAAGGCTCCATTCGAACTTGCCGGCGGCGATCTCGTCTAGGATCTGCGCCATGCCACGCTCGATGTCGGCGAGGTCCTGCGCGCC
>JAJZLD010000021.1 GCA_021803785.1 Pseudomonadota bacterium
GGCTGTAAGTGGACGCTCGATCGCCGATGCTAGACTGGACTTCACCCCTCAATCAACGCGGACACCCCGCCATGCAACATACCGAATTCGCCAGCGACAACACCGCCGGGATCTGCCCCGAGGCGATGGAGGCCTTGCTCTCCGCCAACAGCGGCACGCTCGCCTCTTACGGCAATGACGAATGGACGCGCCGCGCCTGCGACGCGATCCGCACGACCTTCG
Organism: Pseudomonadota bacterium; assembly: GCA_021803785.1. GTDB lineage: Bacteria > Pseudomonadota > Gammaproteobacteria > Burkholderiales > Rhodocyclaceae > Niveibacterium. Next base: position 223 of record JAJZLD010000021.1, read on the forward strand.
AAACCGACTGTGAAGTCTTCTTCGTATTCAACGGCACCGCGGCCAACTCGCTGGCGCTCGCCTCGCTGTGCCAGAGCTACCACAGCATTGTCTGCCACAAGCTCGCACACGTCGAAACCGACGAATGCGGCGGGCCCGAGTTCTTCTCCAACGGCACCAAACTGCTGCTTGCCGGCGGCGCCGACGGCAAGCTCGACGCCCGCGGCATCGAGAAGCTCGTCGCCGCCCGCACCGACATCCACTACCCCAAGCCGCGCGCGGTCACCATCACGCAATCGACCGAAGTGGGCACCGTATATTCACTCGACGAGGTGCGCGCGATTGGTGGCGCCTGCAAGGAGATGAACCTCTCCCTGCACATGGACGGCGCCCGCTTTGCCAATGCCGTCGCCAGCCTCGGCGTGAGTCCAGCCGACCTGACCTGGCGCGCTGGAGTCGATGTGCTGTCGTTTGGCGGCACCAAGATGGGCATGCCGGTCGGCGAGGCAGTGGTGTTTTTCGATCACGAACTCGCGCGCGACTTCGCTTACCGCTGCAAGCAGGCCGGTCAACTCGCCTCGAAGATGCGCTTTCTGGCCGCACCGTGGGTCGGCATGCTTGCGGACGATGCGTGGCTCGCGCGCGCAAGCCACGCCAACGCGATGGCGCGCCGCCTCGGCAACGCGCTCGCGCGCCTGCCCGGTGTAGCGCCGCTGTTCCCAGTGCAAGCCAACGCGGTATTCGTCAGCATGCCGCAGCAAGCGGCTGATGCATTGAAGGACAAGGGCTGGGCCTTCTACAGCTTCATCGGCGCCGGCGGCGCACGCTTCGTGTGCTCCTGGGCGACGCAGCCGGAACAGGTCGATGCGCTGGTGGCGGATGTGAAGGCCTGCCTGGGCTGACACCGCGCGGCTGACCGGCCGACGCTCACCGCCGGCGACTTGGCACTGTGCCCGGAGCACCGATCTCGCCTCGGGCGACGTGAGTGACGGCAGAGTCTTTTTCATTGTCGGCGGCACGGTCAGCGGATCGCGCCCCACCGAGTGGTGTCAGCACGAAGGACTCTGTGTTCGCGGCCTCGGCCTGAAGGCTCAACCGCGCCAGCCGCTACGCCAGACCCAGGGCGGAATCGGCGAGGCATCGCGCCAGAGGCCGATGCGGCGGCGACGCGCTTGCTGTTCCGACAATTCGTACAGCCCCTGCGCCTGCGGATCCTGGCGCTTGGCGTAGGCGCGATACCACCAGGCCAGACCAGCGGTGATTTGCGCGTGACCGAGATCGAGGTTGTGCGGGCAGTCGGCGCGGCCGGCGCAGGGCATGTCGGGCGAACTGACCCATGCAACGCCGACATAGCGGCCGTGCTGATCGCGCTCACGCCATTCAACGGCGACCGATGCGCCGAGCGCGAGGCGTTTGAGGTTCTCGCCCGCCTCACGGCCCCAGGGCTGGTCGTGCTCGGGCGCATCCACGTAGGCAAGGCGTACCCGCCGTACCTTGCCGCTGCGATCACGCACATGCAGCGTGTCGCCATCATCCACCGCGCGTACCTCGCCGTTGAAGCGGCCGCCACGGGCCTGCGCGCCAAGGCTGCCGAATAGCGTGGCGGACGCGACGAGCGAAATCAGGAAGCGGCGCTTAGAGATCGATCGGATCGACATCGACATGCCAGCGCAGCGCGCGCGGCGATTTCATTGCGTGCAGCAGCGGCACCCAGTGCGCGAGCAACTGCTGCAGCGCGCCGCGGGTGTCGGCTTCGATCACGAGTTGTGCGCGCTCCAGCCGTGCGCGCCGCACCAGGCGCATCGGCACCGCATCGTACAGCCTCACTGCGTCCGCATAAGGCTCGGCCGCTTCGCGCGCCATGTTGAGGAAGTCGATTGCCTGCGCAACTTCGGGCGCCTCGGCGCGCAGCACGGCCTGAGCGCCGCAAGGCGGGAAATGCGCCTGCGCACGCTCGTCGAGCTGGGCGTTAGCGAAGCCATCGAAATCCTGCCGGCGCAAGGCATCAAACAGCGGGTGTTCCGGAAACTCGGTCTGGATCAGCACTTCACCGGCGAGCCCGGCCCGCCCCGCGCGACCGCCGACCTGCATCAACTGCTGGAAGAGACGCTCCGGCGCGCGATAGTCCGCGGCGAACAGCGAGGCGTCCGCCCCGATCACGCCGACCAGCGTCAGCTTCGGAAAGTCGTGCCCCTTCGCGAGCATCTGCGTACCCACGAGGATGTCGGCCTCGCCGGCTTCAATCGCATGGCGCAGTGCCGCCCAGTGCGCCGGCGTCTTGATGCTGTCGCGGTCGGCCCGCAGGATGCGTGCATGCGGGAAGCGCGCGGCAAGGTATTCCTCGACGCGCTGCGTGCCGCGCCCGAAACCGTGCAGATCCTGATTGCCACATTGCGGGCAGGCACGCGGCACCGGCGCTTCAGTGCCGCAATGGTGGCAGCGCAGGATGCGTTCGGAGAGGTGGAACACGCGGTGCGCCGAACAGTGATCGCAGTCGCTGACCCAGTTGCAAGCCGGGCAGGCCAGCACCGGCGCATAGCCGCGCCGGTTCAGGAAAATGAGGCTCTGCTCGCCGCGCTCGATCCGCGCAGAGATTGCAGCCTCCATCGGCGGCGACAGGCCGTCCTTCAGCTTGATACGGCGCGTGTCGATCAGGCGCACCGTTGGTGGCGCGGCCGCTGCGGCGCGGCGCTCCAGCCGCAGCATGCGGTAGCGCCCACTCTGCGCCGCCTGCCAGGTTTCCAGTGAGGGGGTTGCCGATCCCAACACGATCGGCACGCCCGCCTGCTGCGCCCGCCACACTGCCAGGTCGCGCGCCGAGTAGCGCAGGCCGTCCTGCTGTTTGTAGGAGGCATCATGCTCTTCGTCGATCAGGATCAGACCGAGCCGCGGCAAAGGGCTGAACACCGACAGCCGGGTGCCGATCACGATGTCGGCGCTGCCATCGAGGGCGGCGATGAAGCCGCGGCAACGCGCGCCATCGGTCGCGCCGCTGTGCAGGGCCACGCGACGCGCACGCGGAAAGCGCGCCGCTACGCGGGCTTCGAGTTGCGGCGTGAGGCCGATCTCGGGCACCAGCAGCAAGGCTTGCTTGCCGGCCGCGAGCGCCCGTTCGATCAGGCGCAGGTAGACCTCGGTCTTGCCGCTGCCGGTGATGCCATGCAGCAGAAACGGGGAAAACCGCTCGGCCGCGCTCCATACGGCCTCGACGGCTGCAGTCTGCTCGTCATTGAGTATCGGTGCGTCGCTGAGATCAGCCTTGGCGCAGGAAGGCGCCTCGTCGACCCAGCCGCGCTGGCGAGCTTCGCGCACTGCGGCGGCACCGAAGGACTCGACCAGCGCCGAGCGCGGCTGTTCGCCCGCGATCAGGTGTTCGGCAAGCGCGCGCACGCGCGACACACGGCCCGGACTGGCCAGCGCCGCGCGGCCGGCCTCGTTGAGCATCAACCACGGATCTGCGCTGCGGTCGTCCATCAGTTCGGCACCGCGCAGACCGGGCGGCAGCGCCACCGCAACCGCTTCACCGAGCGGGTGGTGGTAGTAACGCGCGGCGAACTGCACCAGCGCCAGCCAGTCCGCCGGCAGCGCCGGCACTTCGCGAAGGATCGGCCCGAGCGGTTTGAGGCGCGCCGGATCAACCGCTGCGAGGTCGGGTAGCGCAAGGATCACACCGATCTTTTCGCCGCTCGCGAACGGTACGCGCACAAGGCGGCCGATATCGGCCTCGGAGATATCCACCGGCGCCAGGTAGTCAAAGCTGCGCGGCAAAGGCACAGGCAGTGCGACGCGAACGACAGAATTCAAACGGCAGTTCTCCACTACTGTATTTTTCTATTTTTATTCAAGGCGTTATCACTCAAACATAAGACGCCGCCGTCACAATTTGCTTTAACCCTTTCGTAACAAAGGGGCTTTTCGTTAGCTGTGGATAACTTTGTGGGTGAATGGGGATACTTTGCCGTAGCGCTCACCGTTTCGGGTTGCTGTCAATACTGCATCGCAACATTGAAAAACAAAAAACCCCTTTTTGTTCAAACCCTTACGTCACAAACAAAAAGTCAACGGTCTTTCTCGTCGTTTTTCCCGCCCACAGGGCGCAAGATGTGCATAACTCAAAATCATGTCATCTCGCGCCTGTCAAGCAGCCACGTTTGCGGAACATCAAACCACCTGACAAACCAGACCCTTGAGGTACTCGCCCTCAGGGAAAGCAAGGCCGATCGGATGGTCTGGCGCCGCGGAGAGCCGATGGATGATCTGTGCGTCGCGCCCGGCATCCGACGCCGCGCCGGACAGGATGTTCTGGAACAGTTCCAGCCCGATGCCGCCTGAGCAGGAATAGCTCATCAGGATGCCGCCCGGATTGAGCAGCCGGAAGCCGAGCAGATTGATGTCCTTGTAGGCGCGCGAGGCACGCTGTGCATGTGCGGCACTGGGTGCGAACTTGGGCGGATCGAGCACGATCAGATCGAAACGGCGGCCATCCGCACGCAATTCGCGCAGCGCAGCGAAGACGTCGGCCTCCCACCAGGTGGCGCGCGTGGCGTCCAGCTGCGGGTTTCGTTCCACGTTGCGCTGGGCGCTCGCCAGCGCATGGGCCGACGAGTCGATCGACAGCACCTCGCGCGCACCACCCGCTAGCGCCTGCAGCGAAAAGCCGCCGGTGTAGCAGAAGCAGTTGAGCACGCTGCGGTCGCGTGCCAGGTCGCGCGTCAGGCGGCGGTTCTCACGCTGGTCGAGGTAGAAGCCGGTCTTGTGGCCGCTCACGGCGTCCACGCCAAGCAGCACGCCGTACTCCTCGATCGCCAGATCCGGATCCGGCTCACTGCCGGCAAGTACGCCGACGGTGGGTTCCAGCCCTTCCAGCGTGCGCACATCGGAATCCGACCGCTCGTAGATGTTGGCGCAGCCAGTGGCCTGCAGCAGCCCGGCGACGATGGCATCACGCCAGCGATCGGCGCCGGCGCTGGTGAGTTGCAGCACGATGGTGTCGCGATAGCGATCCGCGATCACGCCCGGCAGGCCATCGGATTCGCCGTGGATCAGTCGCATGCCATCCTGCCCGGCGAGCATCGGGTGTGCCATGCGGCGCGCCACCGCGGCGGCGACGGTGCGCTTGAAGAAGGCATGGTCGATCGGTGTTTCGGCGTCGAAACTCCACATCCGCGCTCGAATCTGGGATGCCGGCGAGTAGGCTGCGCGGCCAAGCACGATGCCACGCTCGGAGACCACATCGACCGTGTCACCGGCGCGCGCCCGACCGGACACGCTCGCAACCGAGCCGGCGAAGATCCAGGGGTGGCGGCGCATGACGGAGCGCTCCTTGCCGGGCTTGAGGATAAGTTGGGCCATTTGGGGCGTTCCTGCAGGCAAACTGGGATTTTCGCATGTCCCGGCGGTCAGGCGCGACGCTTGGGACCGACCGCAGGGCGCCAACACAACGCCAAGCCGATTACACTGCCGCCCACATTACGGAGACAAGACCATGAAGATCAGCTTCCTGTGCATCCTGATCGCTGCCATCCAGCCCTTCCTGTGGGCAGGCGCAGCGAAGTTCGGCGGGCAACGCAGTGGTACCCGCTACGACAATCGCGCCCCGCGCGACACATTGGCGCACCTGAGCGGCTGGCCACAGCGGGCGAACTGGGCGCAGCAGAACAGCTTCGAGGCCTTTCCGATTTTCGCGGCGGCGGTGCTGATGGCTTACGCCGCCGGGGTTCCCGCGGCACTGATCGACTTCTGGGCGGTGTGCTTCATCGTCGCGCGCTTTGCCTACTTCGCCTGCTACGTCGCCAACCTCGCGACGCTGCGCAGCCTGGTCTGGTTCGTCGGCGTCATCGCCTGCGTGCGGCTGATGTGCGCGGCCATTTGATGCGACGTGGCGCGCTTGCGCTCGGCGCGCTCGGGCTCGTCGCGACGCCGCTCGTGTTCGCGCTGCTGCCCTACACGCGCCCGAGTGTCGCCGGCACGCCGGACCCGATCACGGCCGCAACGCTGTTCGCCTTCCTCGCGCTGCCCTGGCTGATCGTGGTGATTTCAGCCTGGCGCGGCGCCGAGCGTTTCGCGATGGCGAGCGGCGCGCTGATGGCGGGTTTAGAAGCGCTCGCGCTCGGCGTCGCGCTGGCACACCCGAGCGGCACCCTGGCCGCGCTGCTGTACCTGGTAAAGCCGATCGGCCAAGTGCTTGTCTGCCTGCCTCTGGGCGGCGTGATGACTTGGGCAGGCCGGCGTGCAGCAACGATTGCCCGGCGCCGCGCCGACACCCCACAATGATCGCCACCGCTGCCCACGGAGACGCTGCATGAGCACCCACCTATCCAGCCTCGGACAGATCGCCCTGCTCGTGGCCGATGCCGACGCCTCCGAGCGCTTCTACCGCGACGCGCTCGGCCTGCCCTTCCTGTTCCGCTCCGGCAATCTGGTGTTCTTCGACTGCGCGGGTGTGCGGCTGATGCTGCAAGGCGGCCCGGCGCCGCGCACCCCCGGCAACACGGTGTGCCTCTACTTCAAGGTGCCGGCGATCGAGCCGGCCATGGACGAACTGAGCGACCTCGGCGTCGAGTTCGAAGGGGCCCCGCAGCTGATCGCCCGCATGCCGGACCATGAGTTGTGGATGGGTTTCTTCCGCGACCCGGATGGCTATCTGCTCGCCCTGATGGAGGAGCGGCGCTGAGCGCCCCGCCGAACCTCGCCGGCGAGGCGCCGATCGTCATCGACATCGAGGCCTCCGGCTTCGGTCCGCGCAGCTATCCGATCGAAATCGGACTCGCGCTGAGCAACAACCGGGCGCTGTGCACCCTTGTCCGCCCAGAAGCAGAATGGACCCACTGGGACAGCAGCGCCGAGGCGATTCACCATATCTCGCGCGACAGCCTGTTTCAGCACGGGCGCCCGGCACAGCAAGTGGCCGAAATCCTCAACCGCGAGTTGGCCGGCAAGGTTGTATATACCGACGGCTGGGCCAACGACTACACCTGGTTGGCGCTGCTGTTCGACGCAGCAGGGCGCGTGCCGGCCTTCCGCCTCGACAACCTGCGCACGCTGCTGAGCGAGGAAGAAGCCAATCGCTGGCACGACACCAAGGCGCAGGTTCTGGCCGAGCTGCATGTCGAACGCCACCGCGCGAGCAACGATGCGCGCGTGCTGCAGCTGACCCTGCTGCGCCTCAAACACGGCCTGCAGCCGCTGAGCGAGCGCGGACGCAGCCACGAGGCGCATCTGCTCGACGAGATGGCGAAGCTCGACGCGCTGACGCTAGGCGACCTGATCGCTGCGCAACGCGGTCTCTTTTCCGCCGAAACCCAGCGCGAACATCACGCAGCGGCCCTCGCATACGGTGGGCGCGTGATCGCCGAACACCTGCAACACAGCCTGGCCGGATACGTGCTGATGCGCCCGTACGATACCGAGAGCTGGGAAATCCTCTCGATCAACATTCACCCCTGGTACCGCAGCACCGGCCTGCATCGGCGGCTGCTCACGCGGACCCTGGCGCACCTGATCTCGCACGGCGCGGTAACGCTGCGCAGCCGCGTGCTGCCCGGCCACGAGATCTCGATGCGCCTGCATGAGAAGCTCGGTTTCGCGCGCGAACATGAAGCCGCAGACGGCAGCCTCCACTACCTGATCCGCGTATCAGACCTCGCGCGGCGGCTCAGGCAAGCCTGATCCGCAATTTCGCACCGCACAATAACCCCTTGATTAGTATGGGCTAAGTCACCCACATTGACGCGCGTCAATGCCGCGCCGGAAATACGCGTGCCCAATCCGGCACACAAGGGTGGTGCATGGATCCAACACGACGTCGATTCCTCGGGGGCGCGCGCCCGACCGCCACAGAACGCTACCTGCCGCCGTGGGCCGGCGACGCACAGGGCTTCCTGAACCGCTGCACACGTTGCGGCGATTGCGTGAGCGCGTGCCCGGTCGGCTTGCTTGCGTTGGACGCGGAAGGCTATCCGTCGCCGCAGTTCGACCAGGCGGCGTGCAGCCTTTGCGGCGAATGTGTCGTGGCCTGTTTGCCGCGCGCGCTCGATCGCAGCGAGGGCCGCGCGGCGTTTGCGCATGTGGCGCAAGTTGACCCGGGGTGTCTTGCGCTGCAAGGGGTGGAGTGTCGGGTATGCGGCGAGGCATGTGAGGTGACGGCGATTACCTTCCGACCCCAGCTCCGTGCGCTTGCCCAGCCGGCCATCGATGCGTCGTGCTGTACCGGCTGCGGCGCGTGTGTTGGGGTGTGTCCAAGTCATGCGGTGGCCTTGCGGGCACCGTCCGAATCAGTCGCGGGGGAATCAACAGCATGCGAATCGTCGGATTGGTGATACGCGCAAAGCCGGAGCATCTGGATTCCGTCAGCAGAGCGCTGACGGCCTTGCCGGGCGTTGAGATCCACGGGCGGGACGACGATGCCGGCAAGCTCGTCGTCACCGTCGAAGATGTCCCCGGCGCAGCAACGACCGAGACCCTGACGCAAGTGCAGCTGGTGGAACATCTCATTTGCCTCACACTCGCGTACGAATACTCCGACCACGAACCGGAAGGCGCTGCCACGACGGCAGCCCCGGCCGCCACCCAACCCGATACATGCGAGGCAGCGGCCCATGCGGGCTGAGGCTTCACCAGAACAAGACGAATACCTTTCCGGAGGCAGCATGTCACTGAACAGACGCGATTTCATCAAGGCCAACGCCGCTGCAGCGGCCGCTGCATCCGCAGGCGTAAGCCTCGCGGCCCCGAAGGCTGCGCCGGCTGCGGCCAAGCCGGTCGACAACACGCTGCGCTGGGACAAGGCGCCCTGCCGTTTCTGCGGCACCGGCTGCTCGGTGCTGGTCGGCGTACAAGGCGGGCGCGTCGTGGCAACGCAAGGTGACCCGGACGCGGAAGTGAATCGCGGGCTCAACTGCATCAAAGGCTACTTCCTGTCGAAGATCATGTACGGCGCCGACCGCCTGACGACACCGCTGCTGCGCAAGAAAAACGGCGTGTACGACAAGAATGGTGACTTCGTGCCCGTGTCGTGGGACGAAGCCTTCGACATCATGGCAAGCAAGTGGAAGGCTGCCATCAAGGAAAAGGGCCCCACATCGATCGCGATGTTCGGCTCGGGCCAGTGGACAATCTTCGAAGGCTACGCGGCATCGAAGCTGATGAAGGCCGGTTTCCGCTCCAACAACCTCGACCCCAACGCGCGCCATTGCATGGCCAGCGCGGTGACCGGCTTCATGCGCACCTTTGGCATGGACGAGCCGATGGGCTGCTACGACGACATCGAAAACGCCGATGCCTTCGTGCTGTGGGGCTCGAACATGGCGGAGATGCACCCGATCCTGTGGACCCGCATCACCGATCGCCGCCTCTCGCACCCGAACTGCCAGGTGCATGTGCTGTCGACCTTCGAGCACCGCAGCTTCGAGCTCGCGGACAACGGCATGATCTTCACGCCGCAGACCGATCTGGCGATTCTCAACTACATCTGCAACCACATCATCCAGTCGGGCAAGGTCAACAAGGCCTTCGTGCAGAAGAACGTGAACTTCAAGCGTGGCGAGACCGATATCGGTTACGGCCTGCGCCCGAATCACGCGCTCGAGAAGGACGCCAAGTTCAACGGCTACCCGGGTGCCGACGGCAAGCCGAAGAACAACCCGAACGACGCGACGCCGATCAGCTACGACGAATTCGCGAAGTTCGTCTCGGAATACACGCTGGAAAAGGTCAGCAAGCTCTCGGGCGTGCCGGCCGAGCGGCTCAAGAAACTTGCCGAGCTGTACGCCGATCCGAAGACGAAGGTCGTGTCGTTCTGGACCATGGGCTTCAACCAGCACACGCGCGGCACGTGGGTCAACAACATGATCTACAACGTGCATCTGCTGGTCGGCAAGATCTCGGAGCCGGGCAACGGCCCGTTCTCGCTAACCGGCCAGCCCTCAGCCTGCGGTACCGCGCGGGAAGTCGGCACCTTCGCGCATCGCCTGCCGGCGGACATGCTGGTGACCAACCCGGACCACCGCAAGCACGCGGAGGAGATCTGGCAACTGCCGGAAGGCACGATCCCGGACAAGATCGGCCTGCACGCCGTGGCGCAGAGCCGCGCGCTGAAAGACAGCAAGATCAAGTGCTACTGGACCAGCACGACCAACAACATGCAGGCCGGGCCCAACGTCAATGGCGAGATCTACCCCGGCTGGCGCAACCCAGAAGCCTTCGTCGTGGTGTCCGACGCCTATCCAACGGTGTCCGCCTTGTCGGCCGACCTGATCCTGCCTTCAGCGATGTGGACCGAGAAAGAAGGCGCCTACGGTAACGCCGAGCGCCGCACCCAGTTCTGGCGCCAGCAGGTGCAGGCGCCGGGTGAAGCACGCTCCGACTTGTGGCAATACGTCGAGTTTTCAAAGCGCTTCAAGGTTGAAGAAGTGTGGCCGCCCGAGCTGATCGCGAAGAAGCCGGAGTACAAGGGCAAGACCTTGTACGACGTGCTGTTCGCGAACAAGGTGGTGAATAAGTTCCCGCTCAGCGAGCTGGAGAAGGTCAACGGCCACGCGATCAAGGGTTACACGAACAGCGAGGCCAAGGCATTCGGCTTCTACCTGCAGAAAGGTCTGTTCGAGGAATACGCACAGTTCGGTCGCGGCCACGGTCACGACCTGGCGCCTTTCGACGCATATCACAAAGCACGCGGCCTGCGCTGGCCGGTGGTGGACGGCAAAGAGACCTTGTGGCGCTACCGCGAGGGTTACGACCCGTATGTGAAGAAGGGAGAGGGCATCAAGTTCTACGGCCAGAAGGATGGCAAGGCGGTGATCTTTGCGCTGCCATACCAGGATCCGCCCGAGAAGCCGGACGCCGAGTTCGACATGTGGCTGTGCACCGGCCGTGTGCTGGAACACTGGCACACCGGCACGATGACGCGCCGCGTCGCTGAACTGCACAAGGCGGTTCCTGAAGCCACGGTCTTCATGCACCCGGACGACGCGAAGAAGCGCGGCCTGCAACGCGGCATGCGCTGCAAAGTGATCTCACGCCGCGGCGACATCGTCGCGCTGCTGGAAACCCGCGGTCGCAACAAGCCGCCGATGGGCCTGATCTTCATCCCGTTCTTCGACGAAGGGCGGCTGGTCAACAAACTCACGCTGGACGCCACCTGCCCGATCTCGAAGCAGACCGACTTCAAGAAGTGCGCCGTGAAGGTGGTGAAAGCCTGAGCCCACGCGAACCGATGAAGCGCGTTGCACGCGATTGATCCGGTCAGCGCCCGCCGCACACCAGCGCGGCGGCGCCGAGCGGATCCACGCCAGCAAGGCGCCCATCACCCACTCGACCGATCGCCCGCCATCGTGAGACCAAACGCACGCACCGCCTTCGACCGCCGCCGCTTCCTGCAGACCGCCGCAGGCGCGGCCGGTGGCGCTTGCGTGCTCGGTCTGGGCCTCGGGCTGTACGCGCGGCAGGCCCGCGCATTGCCCGCCACCGCGCTGCGCCCGCCCGGCGCGCTGACGGAGGCTGATTTCCTTGCCAGCTGCGTGCGGTGCGGCCTATGTGTGCGCGACTGCCCCTTCGGCACATTGAAGCTCGCCACGCCGGGCGACACCGTTGCGAGCGGCACACCTTACTTCGAAGCGCGTAAGGTGCCGTGCGAGATGTGCGACAACATCCCGTGCGTAAAGGCCTGCCCCACCGGCGCGCTCGACCACGGGCTGAGCGACATCAGCAAGGCGCAGATGGGGCTGGCCGTGCTGATCGACCAGGAGCACTGCCTCAATTTCCTGGGCCTGCGCTGCGACGTGTGCTATCGCGTGTGCCCGGCGATCGACAAGGCGATCACGCTCGAGACGCGGCACAACCCGCGCAGCGACCGTCACGCAATGCTGTTGCCGACCGTACATTCCGACGCCTGCACCGGCTGCGGCAAATGCGAGAAATCCTGCGTTTTGCCCGAAGCAGCCATCAAGGTGCTACCGCGCAAGCTCGCGCAAGGCGCGCCGGCGGCGCACTACCGCAAGGGCTGGGAAGAACGCGAGAAGGCCGGCCATTCGCTGATCGGCGAACAACTCAAGTTACCGGTGCGCGGTCGCGACGATGCGGCCGCGCCGGTGAGCAGCGCCGACACGGCTGCGGGCCAATCCCTGCCCGCCGGGTGGTCGCCATGAACAAAGTGATCGCCCCAGCCGTCGCCCGCCCGCTCGGCGCTGAAGCCATCGCCGACAAAGGCTGGTGGCTCGCGCACAAATGGCTGCTGCTGCGCCGTGGCTCGCAGTTCGGCTTGCTCGCGCTGTTTCTGCTCGGGCCGCTGGCGGGTGTCTGGATCGTCAAGGGCAATCTGGCGTCCAGCCTCACTCTGGGCGCGCTGCCCCTCACCGATCCACTGATCTTTGCGCAATCCTTGGCGGCCGGTCATCTGCCCTATCGCAGCGCGCTGATCGGCGCGGCAATCGTGCTCGCCTTCTACCTGGCCGTTGGTGGCCGCCTGTATTGCAGCTGGGTCTGCCCGGTCAACCTCGTTACCGATGCGGCCGCGGCGCTGCGCCGCCGGCTCGGGCTCAAGGGCGGGCGCGTGCCACCCGAGGCGACACGCCGCTGGCTGCTGGCGGTCGTGCTCGTCGTCTCGGCGCTGACCGGCACGATCGCGTGGGAATGGGTCAATCCGGTCACGATGCTGCACCGCGCGCTGGTGTTCGGCGGCGGACTCGCCTGGGGTGTCGTTGCAGCCGTGTTTGTGTACGACCTGTTGGTCGCGCCGCGCGGCTGGTGCGGCCATCTTTGCCCGGTCGGTGCCTTCTATGCGCTGCTGGGGCGCACGGCCATCGTGCGTGTGAGCGCCAACAAGCGCCGCGCCTGTGACGACTGCATGGACTGCTTCGCAGTCTGCCCCGAGCCTCAAGTGATCCGGCCCGCGCTCAAAGGCGAGGGCCAAACCCATCCACTCATCCTGGCGCCTGCCTGCACGAGCTGCGGCCGCTGCATCGACATCTGCAGCAAGGACGTTTTCGCGATGACGACCCGATTCAACAGGAGCGAATCATGACAATCAGAAAAGTAGCCTCTCTTTGCCTCGCGCTGGCCGCCACGCTCGCCCTCGCTCTGCCGACCCAGGCTGCCGATACACCGGTCACCGTAAAGAGCCTACGCGGCACCAACGTGATCGGCCCGTCGCTCGAACCCGATGTGCCCAAGGTGCCGAACGATCGCGGTGCGCTGCCGCGCGACTTCGTGCAGCAACCGCCGCTGATCCCGCACGATATCCGCGGCTACCAGATCACGAAGAACTTTAACAAGTGCCTTGACTGTCACGCATGGAATCGCGCCCAGGAAACCGGCGCGACGAAGATCTCCGTCACCCACTTCCGCGATCGCGATGGCCACGAGCTCGCCGGCGTATCGACGCGGCGCTATTTCTGCGTGCAGTGCCATGTGGCGCAGACCGACGCGAAGCCGCTGGTGGCCAATACCTTCCAGAAGTCGACCGGTCTGCAGTAAGCCCACCCACACCACAGGAGGACGCATGAGCGAACAACAACAAAGCGTGCCACGTCGCGTCTGGACCCGCATGCGCGCTGCCGGGCTGGGCCTCGTCGCGATGGTTTTCGTCGCCGGCATCGTGTTCTGGGGCGGCTTCAACACCGCAATGGAATGGACCAACCGCGAGCAGTTCTGCATTTCGTGCCACGAGATGCAGGAGAACGTTTTTCAGGAATACCGCAACACCATCCACTACCAGAACCGCACCGGTGTTCGCGCCACCTGCCCCGACTGCCATGTGCCGAAGGAATGGGTGCCTAAGATCATCCGCAAGGTCCAGGCCTCCAACGAAGTGCTGCACAAGATCCTCGGCTCGATCGACACGCCGGAGAAGTTCAACGCCAAGCGCCTGACGCTCGCCCAACACGAATGGGCGCGGATGAAGAAGAACGACTCGCAGGAATGCCGCAACTGCCACAACTTCGCCTACATGGACTACGCCGAACAAGGCCGCCGCTCCTCGCGCATGCACCAGGACGCCTTCACCAAAGGCATGACCTGCATCGACTGCCACAAAGGCATCGCGCACACGCTGCCTCCGGTTGAACAGGCAATCGGCGCCGAAAAGAACGGCGCGCCGCCCGAGGTGTTCCACCCGCCGGTAGATGGCAATGTACAGGCCGAATCGGGCGCGCTACAGAGTCACCCCTGAACGAAACTGAGATCTGATCACGAGGGCCGCCTTGCGCGGCCCTTTTTTCATTGATCGCCGCAACACCGACGCCGCCAGCGCCGCAGCCCGCATCGGCACACCGCCGTCCGACGAATCTCGCGATCCGTGGGCTATCCGTGGGTCATCCCGGTCCATCTTGGAATCAGGCACCCGGCCATCCTGGCCGCGGCGCCTGAATGCTGACCGGGAGATCATCATGAAAACGCACTCTGAAATCGCGCCCAGCGCGCCCATCGTTCCAGCTCTGCTGTACGCCGCCGCACTACTGCTCGTAGCGGCCTTGCTGCCCACAACCAGCAATGCAGCATCCGTTTGCGAAGGCTACAGCCCCGGCGCAGCGGCCAGCACCGCCCAGCCCGGCACCTTCGACGCCTGGCTGGCGGCAGCGGACACCGCACAGCTTCGCAGCTATGTGCGCAAACTCGTCGGTTCGAAGGACGAGGCCGCCCAGCGCGAATATGCCGAACTGGTTGCCGTGACCGAAACCTTTCGGCCGGGCTACGCCGCCAGCGCCGCCGAACAGGCGCACTACGTTGCCGTCGCGGCGCCGGTGCCCGCATCGATCCAGTTCGCCAGCACCGATCCCGCAACCCTGATCGAGACCGCCCCAACCGCCGCCGGCCCCGCCTACGCCACTCCGGGAATCGTCACCACCTCGGACGAAGCGCTGGCTTACAACGGCGAACGCGCGACCCGCTGGAGCCTGTACCAGCGGATGCAACGGGCGACGTGTGCAATGTAACTCGCAATACCTGTGCCCAAAAGTTGTGCGGGGTGGTCGATCCCACCCCGCGCTTATACGAGCAACATCTCATATTCCGGCCAAACCTTGAATCCCTGCCAGTAACAGAACCCTTTTGGTTGAACATCAACGAACCAGAGGCGCCGTTCGTCGTCAATGAACCAATTGAATGCGTGCTCGTATACTCCTTTGAGCCTATCCTCTTTTGCCCACACCCAACCGAAACAATACGAAGGCCGTCTCAGTCCATCCTTATAAGCTGCTCGAACGAACGCAGACTTGGCGACAAAAGCCACATCGTCACAGTCCACCGGTCGCAAGAGGGCACCAATCGGCCCCGGCGGATAAACAATTGAGAAATCCACCCATGTCGAAACGAATGTTGCCGCAATTTTCAGAATTCTTAGATACTCATGGAGAGGGGGGGCGAAATAGATCGGATCCAAGGTCTTTAGCCTTTTCCCCCGGGTCACTTGATCACCACTTAAATCGCCTATAATCCGCCCCACCTCCCTTGCCTCAAGAAAAATGCCCAGCGACGCCACTGAGGAGCCTTGGCTTGGCCCTGGCGGGAATGATTTGTGGCTTACGTTTGGATAGTCGACGAACTGAGCGCCACTCGGGACAATGAAACCGTCGCGGACATCCCAAGATTGCCCCATTGCTCACTCCGCCAAGTTGGAATCAAGGATCGAACCACAAATGACAATAGCTGGCCGCCACAAAATAGAACTCACGTCTTGATGATCGGCGGCCCTCCTGGACCTTCGTCGCCATCTTCCAACTCTCCCCGTAGTGCATCAGCGTAGTCCTTTGCCGCCGTGAACCACGCAGCCTCATCTTTCGAGAACAATATCTGCCTGGATGTGTTCATGCCCTCCAATACGTTAAGCGCGAGTATCAGGCCTTTTACAGCATCGGCACTTTGCGGAGAATGAAAGTCCATTTAACTACCTCCTTTGTTAATTACACAGAAACCCCACTTCCGCCAATGATTTTTGCATACACCATTAGCGTTTCGGGTGACGGTCCGCAGTCATAATTCACTCTCAGCATTTGGCAACATCGCCGATATGCAGCCAACGAACTCGACATGAAACCATTTTCTGAATAGCAGACCATAAGGGCCCTGTAAAGATCTTCGTTGAGCGGGTCACGAACAAGCGCGTGTTCGATCATGGCGACAGCGCTCGAACACGAACCGGCCTTCGCCATTCGAGGCGCGAGTTGCTCAATAACGCGAACCCACGCAGCCCTGATGCTCTCACGCATGATTGAAACATCGTTCAAATGGGTCTCCCCGGGCAGGATGAGTTGTTCACCCAACCGGACGATTTCGTCTTCGTCGTCCACGCATGTCGTCGAAACGCCACGCACCAGTTCAGCCCGCATTTCAACAAGCCGGCTCAATACCCAGCGGGCGTCAACGAATACCAACTCTCGGTTGAGCGAAACTTTTCCGTCCTCGACTATCACTACTGAGGGCTCTCCGAACAGTTCGCGGAGGCGGCGGACCGCAGACTCCAGACTCTTCCGCCACCCTTCCTCCCCGCTCCACAGTGCTAAACCCAAAACGTTCGATTCGACGTGTTCTTCACGACGCACGGCAAGTACTTTTAGCAGATCAAGCACGCGTTTTTGCTGTTTTCCGGAATGTCTAATGGTGTCGTCCCTCACGCGTATCTCCAGCCCACCCATCAGACGAATACGAATGGGCCACGGCCAGTTGGGGCCTGCACTATCAGTCGGTTTCACGCCATACTCGTAAATCACAGACTTGACGAAGTCTGGCTCTATCCCGGCGGCAAGCGCATCGGCACAGAGCCTAGACCGTAAATACGGGAGGCCGTCAAAGAAATTTCTCGTGTTCGAGGTTCGACACGCATTTAGTGCAGCGGCGAGCGCCGCACGCCGCACGTCTGACGGCATTGAGGTATCAAGCGCATCCGCAAAGCACCGATAGGCGTTCCAAGAACCGAATGCGTTTCCGTCCAAACCACGCTGACACTCATCTGCTAACGATCGGGCACGGTCGAATTCTGAAGCCGCCACATGAGCGTAGTACGACTCGATCCGGAAAAAGAAAATTCGCGTATCCGACACGCCAAGGTCCCGCGCACTTTGCGTCGCGGCTTCGGACGCAACTGCTGCATCCGCCCACTGCCTCGAACGCAATTTGCACTGCGCTTCAAGCTTCAGTACCCAAGGCGTCATGCGACTTGGTCGCGCCATTGCCAACTGCCTCACCTCAGCAAGAACTTCTGCCGCCTCTCTGACACAGTTCTTCTCCAGCGCCTCCTTCGCCTTTAGGTAGGAGCAAGTCAAGCGCGCTTCAGCGCCAGGTCGCGTCGCGGCCAGTATCTGCATCTCAGCGAATGCGGACTCGAACAGATGGCGTTCGCCGCAATCACGCCAAACAAAAGCTTCCATAGTTAGGAATTCAAACCTGAGGGCAAGCGGTGCTGTGCAATACCCTGCCGTTGCCTTAATTGCGGCGACGCGGCCGATTAAATTCGCGTTCTCGGTGCAGTATCCCAACCGATACAAGAGCCAACCAGTTGCGAGCGAAACAAATGCAATCGGTGGAGCTTCCGTTCCCAGATGAGAGAAATCCCGCTCAAACTGGGTCGCAATCGACTCAGGCGGCCACGGAAGATCGGCTGCGTATTCCTGATTCAGGGAGAGGAGCAACGCGGCACCTACCCAGACACCATCGTTATGAGACAGATCCACGCTCGGCGTATTCACGCTTCGAACCAACACGCCGAACCATTGGCTCCATTTGTGCAGCGGAGCCATACCAAGCTGGAAGCCAATTACGGCGGCCGCACCACACAAAGCGCACGCAAGCTTGTCGTTGGCGCGTTCGAAACTGTCGAATGCCTGTTGCAACCAACGCTGCGAGAGCTCGTCATTAACTGTTGCAGCGGCAAAACCAGCGCGAAGCAACAGCCACGGCCTCTCCGCCAACACCTCGGGCGGCAATCGATCGGTGAAATCCACCAACTGCTCGAAGTCGTCCCGCCCAAGCATCTGCTCCGCAACTTCGTTCAGGATGTCGGCATGAGCTTCG
>JAJZLD010000022.1 GCA_021803785.1 Pseudomonadota bacterium
ACCGAAGCCGTGCTGGCGAAGCAACTCGACGCGATCCTGGCTGCAGTGCCGAATGCTGCGCCGGGCTCGATCGTGATTGCCTACGAACCGGTCTGGGCGATCGGTACCGGCAAGACCGCAACGCCGGAAATGGCGCAGGAAACGCACGCCTTCATCCGCAACTACATCAAGAAGGCTGGCGATGCCTTTGCCGCTGAAACGGCGATCCTTTACGGCGGCAGCGTCAAGGCCAGCAATGCGCTGGGCCTGTTCGCGATGCCGGACATCGATGGCGGTCTCGTCGGCGGCGCATCGCTGATCGTTGATGAGTTCGTTGGCGTCTACAACGGCGCGGCCGAAGCCTTCGCCAAGCGCTAAACGCTGCGAGCTCATAGACAAAGGGGCGCCCGTCAGTACGACGGGCGCCCCTCATTATGTGCGGCTGTTTTGGCTCAGGTGCCGGCGGACAGGCGTTCTGCATTGGCCAGCATGCGGCCCATCAGGTTGCGGAGTTGTGTCACTTCGTCTGCGCTGAACCCTTCGAAGTGCGCGTTGAGTACGCGGGCGGCGTATTCCGGCAGCTTATGGTTTACGTCGGCCCCGGTTTCGGTCAAATACAGGTAGGCGGCGCGGCGGTCGTGGTCGCTGCGCGCGCGGCGGATCAGACCCTTTTCTTCCAGGCGATCGAGCATGCGGGTCATTGATCCGGTGTCGTAGTGCACGCGCCGGCACAGCGCAGCGGCAGTGACCCCCGGCGTTTCGGCAACCTGCACGAGTACCGCCCATTGCGCACTGGTAATGCCCAGCGGCGCCAGTTCGCGGTCCATCACCGCCATCATGCGTGCCCGCAACGCGTTGATCATGAAGCCGAAGCTATCCTGCACCTTGTATGTCTCCGCGGTGAAAATCGGGGCATCGTTCGCCATCGTTTCAGCCTTTCTGTTTCTGTGTGTGGGGATTCTGAGCCCGCTCATAGAGCGGCATGACTTCCGGAAGGTGGCGCTCGATCTCCCGGATTCTGTCCTTACCGGCCGGATGCGTCGAGAGCCATGCAAATCCGCCTCCGCCACCGGCCTTTGCCATCTTCTGCCAGAGCGATATGCCCGCACGTGGGTCATAGCCTGCCCGGGCGGCGAGGTCGAGCCCGACCACATCGGCATCGCTCTCGTCTTCACGCGAGAACTTCAGCGTGAGCAGATTGCCGCCAATGTTGAAGGCATCTGCGTAACGGCCCTGGCCAATGAAGTGGCCGAGCAGGCCGACGCCTAATTGCGTGAGCTGCGTCTTCGCAATGCGCTCACGTGCGTGTTCGCGCAAGGCGTGGGCGATCTCATGGCCCATCACGATTGCGATTTCGTCGTCGCTGAGCTTCAGGCCGTCGATCAGGCCAGTGTAGAAAGCGATCTTGCCGCCGGGCATGCAAAAGGCGTTGGCCTCGCGTGAGGCGATCAGGTTCACCTCCCAGCGCCACGCGTTGGCACGCGGGTTGAAGCGCGCCGAGAACGGGATGATCCGTTCGGCGATACCGCGCAGTCGTTTCAGCGCCGGGTGGTCGGCAGGCGCGAGCGCGCGCTTGTCAGCCGCTGCGCGTAGCATTTGATGGTATTGCTGCCCAGCGGACTGCTCCAGTTGCTCGGCGGGCACCAGCGCACGCAGGCGCGAGGCTTCGTCGACCTTAACGCCGTCGGCATGCGCGCAGGGCATGGCGAGCGGGAGCAGGGCGAAGCTGGCGAGGATCAGGCTGCGGAGCATTCTGCAGTAACAGTCAGGGCAGTCAGCGTGTGTCGCGGATCATACCTGCGAGCTTCGTGCTGCACTACCCTGTGGTGATATGCGCCCAGATGGCCCGGATAGGGCATGGAGCGTGCGCTACTTGCGATGCTTGTTGTGGTGGGCGCCCGCTTTTGCTCCGCCCGATTTGGAGGCGTGGCTCGCCTTGGTGCGGTGGTGCGCCGTGCTGCCCCCACGCGCCTGTTTGCCGAGTCGAGGCGCCGGGGCGGGCGTATGGGTTGCAAAGCTGAGCTTTGGTGCGAGCACGGGGGCGCTCTCGGCCATCGCCACCGCGTCGCCGGATGGCACCAGCAAGGTGTAGCCGGGGCCTGGGCGCATGCGCGGCGCGAGGCCATTGACTTCGCGGAGCTTGGTTGGGCTAATGCCGAAGCGCGCCGCGATCTGCTCGACACGTTCGCCACGTTCGACGGTGTAAGTCTTCCAGCTCAGCAGCGGACGGTCGTGATTTTCGAGGTTGGAGACAAAGGTTTCCGCTTTGTCCTTCGGCACGATCACGCGGTGGTCGGATTTTCCCGGGATCACCGGACGATTGAACGACGGATTCAGTTCAAGGAAGTCCTTCATCGGCATCTCTGCCAACTGCGCAGCAGTGTGCAAATCCATGCCGCCGCGGGTGCCGATCGAGACGAAGTAGGGTTCGTTGGGGATTGGCGGCAGCGTGATGCCGAAAAGCTGCGGGTTGGCGATGATGTTCTTCAACGCCTGCAGCTTTGGCACGTAGTAGCGCGTCTCCTGCGGCATCGACAGGTAGGCAAATTCGGTGGGCAGGCCGGCAGCCTTGTTCTTCGCCACGGCGCGTGCGACCGCGTTCTCGCCCCAGTTATAGGATGCCAGTGCAAGGTGCCAGTCGCCGTGCATTTCGTAGAGCGCCTGCAGGTAGGTGAGCGCGGCGTTGGTCGATGCAACGATATCGCGCCGCTCATCCACCCACCAGTTCTGGTCGAGCGAGAAGTCTTTGCCGGTCGATGGGATGAACTGCCACAGGCCCGAAGCGCGCGCCGGCGAGTAGGCCATCGGGTTGTAGGCGCTCTCTACCATCGGCAGCAATGCCAGTTCGGTCGGCATGCCGCGCTTTTCGAGTTCTTCTACGATGAAGTAGAGGTACTTGCGGCCACGCTCAAGGGTATTGCGCAGCGCGCCGGGGCGGGCGAGGTACCAGATCTGGCGATCGGTCACCAAATCCATAGACAGGTCGGGCATCGCGAAGCCTTGGCGCATGCGGGCCCAGAGGTCGGACGATTCGGTGGTGAGGTCCACGGTCGCCACCGATGGCGTGCCTAGCTTTGAAAGATCGATGCTGGATACTGCGGTTAGTCCGGTACCCGCCGTCACCGCGATCGGCGCGGTACCGGCCGTTTGTGTGGGCGGTTGAGGCGGGGCGCTGTCATCAGCGGCCGCATTCCCGGTGGGTGAAATGGCCAGTACGACTGCGCAACAAAGCAGCGCAGCGAGCCGGCGCGCGATAGACTGCATGGGAAAAGCCCGACGACGTGCAAAGGCGTGATTGTATCGGGCTGGCGGCGATGGGGTCAAAATGCTTTTGTTTCATAGGGTTGCGTTACTGAATCGGCCTTGCGGCCGAGTGTTTGGCGGGGCGGCACGATGACGGGGCTGATGGACGGGTCGCCCGTTTTCCGTCGCGAAGGGGGCATGAAAGCGCTGCTGATCGAGGATTCGCTCACCAGCGCGACATTGATCGCGCATCAATTGCGGGCGATCGGCATTGAGCCGCTGGTCGCGCGCGAGGGTGAGGAGGGGATCGAGCTGTTCAAGGCCCATCGGCCCGATCTCGTGCTGCTCGATGTGATCCTGCCCGGCATTGATGGTTTTGAGGTCGCCAAGCGCATTCGCCAGTTGGAACAGCACGGCGAGTGGACCCCGATCATCTTCCTTTCCGCGCGAACTGGCGACGACGATTTGCAGCGCGGCATCGAGGTGGGCGGCGACGACTATCTGTTCAAACCGATCAGTTCGATCGTGCTGGCCGCCAAGGTGCGCGCCATGCAGCGCTTGTCACAGATGCGCTACTCGCTGGTAGTCCTCACACGTCGTCTCGACGAGGCCAACCGCGAACTGCAGCGCCTTTCTTCAATGGATGGTCTGACTGGTATTGCCAACCGCCGCCAGTACGACAGCACGCTGGTGCGCGAATGGCGCCGTGCTCAGCGGCGCAGTTCGTCGATCGCCTTGGTGGTCTGCGATGTCGATCACTTCAAGCGCTACAACGACTACTTCGGGCACCAGGGCGGGGATGAGTGCCTGCGCCAGGTTGCCGCGTGCCTGGCAGCGCAGGTCAAGCGCCCCTCCGACCTCGTGGCACGCTACGGCGGCGAGGAATTCGCAGCGATCTTGCCGGATACCGATGCCGAGGGCGCGTTGCAGGTCGCCGAAGCCATGCGCCGCGCGGTGTATGAGCTTGCGCTGCCGCATGCGCCAACCGCTGACCTGCCGAACGTGACGATCAGCCTTGGCGTTGCCGCCGCGGTGCCGCCGCGTGAGGCCCCGACACCGGGTGCCCTGATGGCCTCGGCCGATGCGGCGCTCTATGAAGCCAAGCGCCAGGGTCGCAATCGCGCGCTCATCGCGCAATCGCTTCAGGCCTGAAGCCTTAGCGGAACTCGTTCTTCCAGCGGCGCAGCGCGGCGAAGACTGCACCGGCGTCTGCCAGCGTTTCACCACTCACGGCTTCGGCCATGCGCCGTACGCTCCCCTGATCGCAGCGCAGGAAGGGGTTGATCCGTCGCTCGACCCCGATTGTGCTCGGGATCGTCGGGCGCGCCTGCGCCCGCAGCGCATCACATTGCCTGTTGTAAGCAACGATATCCGGGTTACCCGGCTCCACCGCCAACGCAAAACGCAGGTTCGACTGCGTGTACTCGTGTGCGCAGTACACCCTGGTGTCGTCAGGGAGGGCCGCAAGTCGCCCGAGCGAGGCGTGCATCTGCGCCGGCGTGCCTTCGAACAACCGCCCGCAACCCGCCGAGAACAAGGTGTCGCCGCAGAACAGCGCGCCAGGGGTTAGGTAGGCGATGTGGCCTGCGGTGTGGCCAGGTACCGCCATGACGGATAGGCTCAACGCGCCGTTCAGCAGGCTCAGCTTTGCGCCGTCCGTCAGCGTGTTGGTGAGGCCCGCGATGGCCTCTGTCGCCGGTCCGAAGACTTTTGGGTGATGGTGCGCGGAAAGCGCTGCAATGCCGCCGGTGTGATCGCCGTGGTGGTGCGTGACGAGGATCGCGTCAAGCGTGAGATGGTGCTCGGCGAGGAATTCTTCGACCGGCACGGCGTCACCCGGATCGACCACTACACAGTGGCCGTCGGCGACGACGGCCCAGATGTAGTTGTCGGAGAAGGCGGAAAGCGGAACAATCTGCATCCCGGCAATTTTCGGCGCACTGCTCACGATGTCAATTCCCGGATGTGCCGCGTGGCTTGAAACGCCACTGGGCCGCTACCTGATCGACTGGGAGTTGGCGCAGGTCGATGCCCGTGTGGCCGACGTGTTCGGCTTTCACGCGATCCAGATCGGCCTGCCCGAGCGCGACTACCTGCGCAACAACCGTATCGGGTTCAAGTTCCGTTGTGCCCACTCGGGTGATGTGGCGTTGATCAGCGATACGTATGAATTACCGATAGCGTCGCAGAGCGTTGATCTCGTCGTGCTGCCCCATGTGTTGGAGTTTTCTGAGCATCCGCACCAAGTGTTGCGCGAAGTGGAGCGGGTGCTGGTGCCGGAAGGGCAGTTGCTGATTTCGGCCTTTAACCCGGCCAGTCTTTGGGGCGTGCGCCGCCTGCTTGCAGCCAGTACGGGGGAGTTCCCTTGGCAGGGGCAGTTTCTCAGCGTACGCCGCATGAAGGACTGGCTCGCGCTGCTGAGTTTCGAGAGCCAGCCCGCGGTGTTCGGTGCCTATATTCCGCCGGTGACGCCGCCGCGCTGGATTGAACAGTGGCATTTCATGGACAATGCCGGCCCCCGCTGGTGGCCGTTTGCAGGCGGCACCTATGTGATCCAGGCAACCAAACGCGTGCGCGGCATGCGCCTGGTTGCCCCTGCGTGGCGCGACCGCCGCGCCCGCGCGAAAGCCTTTGCACCGGTTGCTCAGCGTGACCCGGTGTCGATAGAAAGAAACATCACTGAATGACAGATTCAATTGTAGATATCTATACCGACGGGGCCTGCTCCGGCAACCCGGGGCCTGGCGGCTGGGGCGCCATCCTGCGTGCGGGTGGGCATGAGAAAGAGTTGTTCGGTGGCGAGCCGTCGACCACCAACAACCGCATGGAGATGACTGCGGTAATTCGTGCGCTGCAGGCGCTGACGCGGCCGGTGCAGGTGCGCGTGCACACCGATTCGCAGTATGTGCAGAAGGGTATCTCGGAGTGGATCCACGGCTGGAAGCGCCGCGGCTGGAAGACCGCCGACAACAAGCCGGTAAAGAACGACGATCTGTGGCGCGAGCTCGATCAGTTGGCTGCGGTACACCAGATCCAGTGGCTGTGGGTCAAGGGCCATGCCGGGCACCCGGAGAACGAGCGGGCGGATGAACTCGCGCGGCGCGGCGTCGAGCAGATGAGGAGCAAATGATGCGGCAGATCGTCCTCGATACCGAAACCACTGGCCTTGATTGGCGTACCGGCGACCGCGTGATCGAAATCGGTTGCGTGGAGATGGTGGCGCGCAAGCTCACCGGGCGGCATTTCCATGTCTACATAAACCCCGAGCGCGCAGTGGATCCGGGGGCGATGGCGGTGCATGGCATCACCGATGAATTTCTCGCCGACAAACCGAAGTTCAAGGATGTGGTGGCGGACTTCGAGGCCTTCGTCGCCGACAGTGAACTGATCATCCACAACGCGCAGTTCGACGTGGGCTTCCTGAACATGGAACTGGACCGCCTCGGGCGGCCCAATCTCGACGTGCTGTGCGCCGGCGTGATCGACACGCTGAAGATGGCGAAGGAACAGAACCCGGGCAAGAAGGCGTCGCTTGATGCGCTGTGTCAGCGCTACGAGATCGACAACGGCCACCGTGAGCTGCACGGCGCGTTGCTTGACGCCGAACTGCTGGCCGAGGTTTACCTTGCGATGACGCGAGGGCAGGACAGCCTGATCATGGATCTGGACAGCGAGCCCGCGCCGTCCGCCGGCGGTGAGGATTCTGGCGCGCCGCTGGAGCGTCGACCGCTGCGTGTGGTGCGCGCTTCGCCGGAGGAACTGGCGGCGCACGACGAGGTGCTTGCTGCGATCGCCAAGGCCAACAAAGGCAAGTGCCTTTGGCTGCAGCCGGAGCCACAGGCCCAGACCTAGCGGGTCGTCCCACATGCGCATATCAATGCGGCCCGCATGCTTGTAGGGGGCGCGGGTAGGCGTTCTGTTTTGGCGTTTGGCGAATCCATAGGCTCGCGCACCCCGCGAGTAGAGTCGTTCTTGCCGGTTCGCTCCGATGCTGCTGGGCGCAGCGGCACTACGCTCAGCTAGCGCGACTGGTGAATCCAGCATAGATCAGCAGCGTGCCGATGGCCCGCGCGGTTTCTTGCTGCGATGTTCGGCTCAGCCGCCGACGAGGCTTGATACCCGCGTCGCAATCGCCAGCGAGGCGGTCAGCCCCGGCGATTCGATGCCGAACAGTTGCACGACACCCGCGACGCCGTGCTCCGCCGGCCCATCGATACGGAAGTCGTGCGCCGGAGCGTCCGGCCCGCCGAGCTTTGGCCGGACACCGGCGTAGGCGGGCTGCAGCCGCTCGACCGCCACGTCCGGCCAGTAGCGGCGGATGGCGTTTGCAAAGGCCTCGGCGCGATGGGTGGGCACGCTGTAGTCGGGGGCATCGACCCATTCGACGTCCGGCCCGAAGCGGGCGTTGCCGGCCAGGTCCAGCGTCAGGTGCGTGCCGAGGCCGCCCGGTTCCGGCACCGGGTAGATCAGATGCTTGAATGGGTTGCGGCCCGACAGCGCGAAGTAGTGCCCTTTGGCGAAGTAGAGCGGCGGCACTGCCTCGGCGGGGAAACCCTGCAGGGCTCCGGCAAGTATTTGGGCTCCGAAGCCGGCGGCGTTGACGAGCCAGCGCGCCTCGACCCGGTAGGGTACCGCGCCGCCAATCTGCAGCACCTGGCCCGCAGCCGCGCATTCGCCGCCGATGACCGGCGCGCCGTACATCAGCATCGCGCCGGCCTGTTCGGCGTCGTCCGCCAGCGCCTGCATCAGCGCATGGCTGTCGACGATGCCGGTATCCGGCGACCACAGCGCCGCACAGCAACGCAGTTCCGGTGCCATGTTGCGAGCGGCGTCGCCAGTAATGAGTCGAGCCTGCTCAACGCCGTTCGCGCGTGCCTGGCTGGCGATACGTTCGAGCGCGGGCAGGTCGGCGGACTCCGTGGCGACGACCAGTTTGCCGACGCGTTGATGTGGCACCTGCCGCTTCGCGCAGTAGTCGTACAGTGCGCGCGACCCGGCGACACAGAGTTCGGCCTTGAGCGACCCTGTGGGGTAGTAGAGCCCGACGTGGATCACTTCACTCGAGCGGCTGGAGATTCCCTGGCCGAAATGTGCCTCGCGTTCGAACACGGCGACCTGCAGGCCGCGCATCGCAAGGGCGCGCGCGCAGGCAAGCCCGACGACACCCGCGCCAACCACCACCACATCGACTGCGAC
This sequence comes from Pseudomonadota bacterium, assembly GCA_021803785.1. Taxonomy (GTDB): domain Bacteria; phylum Pseudomonadota; class Gammaproteobacteria; order Burkholderiales; family Rhodocyclaceae; genus Niveibacterium. Next base: position 8,419 of record JAJZLD010000022.1, read on the forward strand.
CGATTCAGAAGCGGAGGACGTCATCCGGCGTGGCCAGCTCTATCGCAAGGCGTTTGAAGGTGTCGCGCAGATCGAGCCCAGTTTCGAGTTTGAGTGCTGCAGCGCGGGCTTGGATTTCAGCGAAGGGCAACGCAAACGGCTCCCCGGCGTTAGCGAGGGCGACCACATTGCCGGTTTCGCATTGGGGCAGCGCGAGTGTGCGGCCGTCGAACGCCTCGCTGATGCGGGCAAGGCTGTCGCGAAAGGTTTTCCGCTTGCCGAACAGGTTGCTTGCAAGCAGGCCGTTTGTGGTCAGTGCAGCGCGTGCTGCCGCGTAGAATGGCGCGGTATCCAGCACGCCGGCACGGGCGTTGTGGTCATAGCCATCGACCAGGATCATGTCCCAGTAGCCGGTGTTGCGCATCACCACTTCGGCGCCGTCGGCGACGATGATGCGCAGGCGTGCGTCTTCGTCGGGCAGCTTGAAGTGCGCGCGTGCTACGGCTACCACGCGGGCATCGATTTCCGCCACCGTGATGCGGGCCTGCGGCACGTTGCGGTAGAAGAATTTGGTGAGCGATGCGGCGCCGAGGCCGATCAGCAATACCTTGCGTGGCCAGGCTGCCGGCCGCAGCAGGAGCCCGGCGGCCATGTGCCGGGTGTATTCGAGTTCCAGCGCGTAGGGTCGGCGCACCTTCATCGCGCCTTGTACCCAATCCGAGCCGAAATGCAGGTAGCGGACGCCCGCTTCTTCGGAAACGTCAATCGAATGGGCCATACGCTCGATCCTCGTCGCGCAGCGGCCGTGGGCGAATCCGCACCAGGCGTTCGGCTTCGGTATCCACGGTGATCTCAAGCCAGCCGGGGATCGGCGAGCCGAACACTTCGGCACGGCGGAAGCGTTCGATCGTCTCCCCGTTGGTGTCGCGCAGCGGGCGGTCCACGCGCATCACATGCGTATCGCCATGGATCAGCAGCACATCGCCGCTATAACCCAGCACCGCAGAGCGCAGCGCATACAGCAGCTCGGCATAGGGGCGGGGTGGGTTTCCGGCCGCGAAGGCTTCGAAATCGGGGTTGGCGTGCATGAAGATGACGATGGCCGGAAGCGATTTGCGTTGCGCTTCCGCAAAGCCCGCGTCGAGCCAGTCGCGCACCGCGCTCATGCGTTGGCGGTATTCGGCGCCGGGCTCGCGCTGACTGCCGTAGTGGTTGTCGCTCCCTGGCACGTTCAGCGTCAGAAAGAGCACTGGCCCGCGCTGCCAGCGCAGGTGCTCCTGATAGGCGCCGTGGGTGAAATCGGCGTCGCTCTGGCGGATCACGCTGAAGGGCGTCGCGCCGAGCGATTCGGGTTTGGCGAAGTACAGGCTGCGCAGTTTGTCGAGACGCTCAAGCGGATCGAAGGCGCCCGCGCTGCGGCGCTCACAGTCCACCCACTCGTTGTTGCCGGGCACGAACACGCTTGGGAACGGGGCTGCCGCCAGCAAGTCGCGGAAGTCTTGTAGCGTCACGTCGTCACACGGGGTGCTGCCGTGCTTCATGTCCCCGACGTGTACCGCGAAGGCGACTTCCGAATCGCGCATCGCGGTGATCAGCTGCGGCAGTTCGGCGCGCTCGATATCGGTGTAGGGCAGATCGCCAAAGGCGGCAAAACTGAAACGCTCGGCATGCGCAGACGGCACTCCGAACAGCGCCGTGGCGAACGCAACGAGTAGCGTGAAGCAGCGCTTGAGCCGCGGGGTCATCGTGTCAGCGCCTTCAGCGCATAGAGATGCTCGAGAGCCTCGCGGGGCGACAGCGCATCCGGGTCCACGCCGGCGAGTTTTTCCAGCACCGGATGCGGCGGCGCTTCTTCGACGTCTGGCGGCAGCGCCGAGAATAGATCCGCCTGGGGGCCACCTGAGGCCTCGCGGTTTTCCAGCGCGCGCAGGCGTCGGCGCGCTTCGCGCACCACAGGGGCCGGAATGCCTGCCAGCGCGGCGACCTCGATACCATAGCTCTGGCTCGCGGGGCCCTCTTCCACCGCGTGCAGGAAGACGATGCGATGGCCATGCTCGACCGCACCGAGATGCACATTCGCGCATTCCGGGTGCTCGACCGACAGGCGCGTCAGCTCGAAGTAGTGCGTCGAGAACAGCGCCAGCGAGCGGTTCTTTTCCAGCAGGTGGCGCGCGATCGCAAAAGCGAGCGCCATGCCGTCGAAGGTTGATGTCCCCCGGCCAATTTCGTCCATCAGTACCAGCGAGCGCTCCGTCGCGCTGTTCAGGATCGCAGCGGCTTCGGTCATCTCGACCATGAAGGTCGAGCGGCCCGAGGCCAGATCGTCGGATGCACCGATGCGCGTGAAGATGCCGTCGATCGGCCCCAGCTCTGCGCGCTTTGCAGGCACGAAGGCGCCGCAGTGTGCGAGCAGCACGATCAGCGCGATCTGCCGCATGTAGGTCGATTTACCGCCCATGTTCGGGCCGGTCACCAGCAGCATGCGGCGCGTGGCGGAGAAATCGCAATCATTGGCAATGAAGCTGTCGACCTGACGCTCCACAACCGGGTGGCGACCCGCCTCGATGGCGAGCCCGGCTTCGTTGCGGAACACCGGCTTGCAGTAGTCGTAGCGCAGCGCTGCGCGTGCGAAGCTGGTGAGGCCATCGAGCAGCGCGACCGCGCGGGCGATGCGCTGGAAGGCGAGGATGTCCTGCGCCAGCGTGTCGAGCAACGCTTCCCACAAGCTCTTTTCGCGGGCCAGCGCGCGCTCTTGCGCGGACAGCGCCTTGTCCTCGAAGGCCTTGAGCTCCGGCGTGATGTAGCGCTCGGCGTTCTTCAGCGTCTGGCGCCGGCGGTAGTCGTCCGGCACCTTGGTGGTGTTGGCGTGGCTGACTTCAATGTAGAAGCCATGCACCTTGTTGAATTCCACCTTCAGGCTGGCGATGCCGGTGCGTTCGCGCTCGCGCGCTTCAAGCTCCATCAGGAACGCGCCGCAGTTGGACTGGATGCCACGCAACTCGTCGAGCTCCGCATCGAAACCTTCTGCGATCACCCCGCCGCCGCGACTGTTCGTCGCCGGTTCCGGCGCAATCGCGCGGGCCAGCAAGCTTGTGGGCGCAAGCGGCGCGGCGAGGTCGTCGTGCAACTGGGCGAGTAGCGGCGCGGCGCCGGTCGGCACGCTGGCTTGCAGTTCCGGCATGCGGGCGAGCGTGTCGCGCAGCGCGGAGAGGTCGCGCGGGCGCGCGCTGCGTAGCGCGATGCGTGAGGTGATGCGTTCGATGTCGGCGATGCCGCGTAGCACCCGCGCAAGCCCCTCGGCGGACAGACCCTGGTCTTCGATCAGTGCTTCGACCGCGGCGTGTCGTTGCGCACACGCCTGGCGATCAGAGAGCGGGTGATGCAAGGCATGCCGTAGCCAGCGCGAACCCATTGAGGTCTCGCACAGATCGATCAGTGAGAACAGCGTGGGCGCCGGCTCGCCGCGCAGCGTTTCGGTCAGTTCGAGGTTGCGGCGAGTCGCTGCGTCCATACGCAGGAATTCGGTTTCGCGCTCGACGTGCAGGCCGGACACATGTGTGAGGCTTTGTCGCTGCGTTGCCCGTGCGTAGTCGAACAGCGCCGCGGCAGCTGCGAGGGCGACTTCGAATTCATCGGCACCGAATCCGGAAAGGTCGCGCGTGCCGAAGTGTTCCGGCAGCACGCGGCGCGCGGTTTCAGCGTCGAACTGCCAGTCGGCGAGGCGGCGTACAGCGGGTACGCGTTGTTCCAGCCCTTCGAGCGTCAGGCCGTCCGGCACCAGTGCCTCGGCTGGGCGCAGCCGTTCAAGCTGGGAAGCCAGTTGCGTGGGCTCGCATTCGAGGATGCGGAAGTCGCCATTGGCGAGGTTGAGCCAGGCGAGCCCGAGGCGGCCGCGGTGCTGCGTAGCCGCCAGCAGTGGCGCGTCGGTCTTGTCGTCGAGCAGTGCGGCGTCGGTCAGCGTGCCGGGGGTGACGATGCGGCTGACCGCGCGCTCGACTGGCCCCTTGCTGGTGGCCGGATCGCCGACCTGTTCGGCGATCACCGCCGATTCGCCCATCTTTACCAGCTTGGCGAGATAGGGTTCGAGCGCATGGAAGGGCACGCCGGCCATCGCGATCGGTTTACCGGCGGATTTGCCCCGCGTGGTCAGTGTGATGTCGAGCAAACGGGCGGCCTTCTCCGCGTCGTCGAAGAAGAGCTCGTAGAAATCGCCCATCCGATAGAACAACAGCGTGTCCGGATGCTGCGCCTTTAGCGCGAGGTACTGCTGCATCATCGGGGTGTGGTCTGCAATCGACTGATTTGCAGAAGAAATTCTCGAACTCAAGGCAGGGCGTCCTGATGCGGGATACGAAAAAGAGTGCGGAGCTTAGAGCAAAACCGGGGAGATTTGCCCGCGCCGTAACATGCCGGGCAGCATTGTCGCAGGCCCGCTGCCGTGGCGGGGCTCACGTGTAGCCTGTAAGGCTGCGAATTGGGGCCGACCGTGCGCTGCCAGCGCCATTCCTGCTGCGTGGCCGTCGCGGCGCGGAGCTTTGCCGGGGCGGAACGCGCCTTGCACGCGCCCCGCCCGAAGCTCAGCTTGCTTCGGTGGCGAGTTGGCCGCGCCGGAAGTGCCGCTTGATCCAGGCGCCAAAGTCGTCGAGGTAGGTGTAGACGACCGGCACGACGACGAGCGTCAGCATTGTCGAAGCGATCACACCGCCAATCACGGCGTGCGCCATGGGGGCGCGCTGCTCACCCCCGTCACCAAGGCCTAATGCGACGGGGATCATGCCGAAGATCATTGCGAAGGTGGTCATCAGGATCGGGCGCAAGCGGATGCGACCGGCGTCGATGATCGCCTGCCGCCTCGGCTCGCCGCGCTTCTGCGCATGCTCGATAAAGTCCACCAGCAGGATCGCGTTCTTCGTCACCAGCCCCATCAGCATGATGATGCCGATTACCGAGAAGATCGACAGCGTGCTGCGCGCCGCCAGCAGCCCGAGGAACACGCCGATCAGCGACAGCGGCAGCGAAGTCATGATCGCCAGCGGATGCAGGAAGCTGCCGAACTGCGAGGCGAGGATCATGTAGATGAAGATGATCGCGAGCGCCAATGCCGACACTGCATATCCGAAGGATTCGGCCATTTGCTGGTTCTCGCCTTCCTCGACGATGCGGTAGCCGGGCGGCAGCGTTTTCTTGAAGTCCGCCAGCACCTTCTGCACGTCGGCGCCCACATCGCCTGCCGAGCGCCCGGAGACCCCGGCGAAGACCCAGATATCGCGCGCAAGGCTCTTGCGGTTGATACGCGTCGGCGAACTCGATGCGACCACCTTGGCGACTTGCGACAGCGCGATCATGTAGGGCAGGCCGGTCGTGGTGTCGGTGGTGCTGCTGGCCATCCACAGCAGGTCGAGGTCCGAGCCCGTGCGACGCAGCTCCGCCGGTAGGCGGATCTTCACGTCGTAGGCTTCGCCATCGGGTGCTTGCCAGGTTGTTGCGGCCTGACCTTCGATGAAGGGCCGAAGTGTGGTGCCGACGCGCTCGACCGAGATGCCGAGGTCGGCAGCCATTGCGCGGTCCACGACGATTTCGAGCATCGGCCGGGTGTCTTCCGCGGTGGTCTGGATGTCCACGGCGTTCGGGATCGCCCGGATGCGGCTTGCCAGGTCTTGCGACAGTCGCGTCAGCACTGCAAGGTCATCGCCCTGCAGATTGACCGCAATCGGGTTGTCGCCACCGCCTTCTCCAATGCCGAGCGACTTGAGTTCCACGCCGCCGATTTCGCGCAGGCGGCTGCGCAGGCGGGCAAGCATTTCCTCCTGAGTGGCTTTGCGCTTGGTCTTGTGCACCAGCTTGATATCGAGCTGGATCTGCTCCGGGCCCTGCGTTTGCCAGCCCGCATTCACGGTGATGTAGGTGCGCTGCACTTCCGGGAACTCGCGCAGCGCGGCGTCGACCTGTTTGGCTTTGGCGAGCGTGTAGGCGAGGCTGGATCCGGTTGGCGTCACCATGCGGCCGCCCAACTGGCCGAAGTCGCCCTTCGGCACGAACTCCGAGCCGATGTACGGCACGAGAAGAAAGCTGCCGAGCAGCAGCGCGGTAGCGCCGCCCAGCACCGTCTTGCGATGCCCCAATGCCCAGTCGATCAGGCGTCCGTAGCGCTCGGAGAGCCGTGTCTGGAATGCTTCGAACGCGTTCAACCAACGGCCCAGCAGGCCTGTGCGGGTAGCGCCATGCGCATCGGGGTCGTGCCACACGGACGAGAGCATCGGGTCCAGCGTGAAGCTGACGAACATCGACAACATCACCGCGGACGCGACCGTGAGGCCGAACTGGTAGAAGTAGCGGCCGATGATGCCGCCCATGAAGCCGACTGGCAGGAACACGGCGACGATGGTCAGCGTGGTGGCGAGCACCGCGAGGCCGATCTCATGGGTGCCGTCCAGCGCGGCCTGGTAGGGCGATTTGCCCATCAGCGCGTGGCGAACGATGTTCTCGCGCACCACGATCGCATCGTCGATCAGCAGGCCGATGCAGAGCGACAGCGCGAGCAGCGTCATCATGTTCAGCGTGAAGCCGAGCGCCTGGATCATGAAGATCGAGCCGAGCAGGGCCAGCGGCAAGGTGAGGCCGGTGATGACGGTGCTTCGCCAGGAGCCGAGGAAGATGAAGACGATCAGGATCGTCAGCAGCGCGCCTTCGATCAGCGTGTGCTGCACATCGTTGAGCGAGTTGCGAATGTCGTCCGAGCCGTCGTAGATGAGGTCCAGCACCATGCCTTCAGGCAAGGACTTGTTCAGCTCATCCATCGTCTTGCGCACGCCGTTCGCCACCTCCACGGTGTTCGATTTGGAAACCTTGTAGATGTCGATCGACAGCGCGGGTTTGCCGTTGATCAGCGCGTGTGAGGTGGGTTCCGCTTCGCCGTCCGACACGCTCGCCACGTCGCGCAGCCGGATCTGCGCATCGCCGCGTTGCGCGATCACGATGTCGGCAAACGCCATGGGGTCGCGCAGGCGGCCCTGCACCTGAACCTGCATCTCCTGCCGTGCGTTCTTCAGGGCGCCGGCCGGCAGCATCTGGTTCTCGCGGCGCAGCGCCTCGCTGATCTGCTCAACGCCGATATGCAGTGCCCGCATACGGAACGGATCGAGCTGAATCTGGATTTCGCGCGCAATGCGGCCGGCGAGATCGGCTCGGCCGACGCCCTTGACCGTTTGCAGACGCTTGAGCACCAGCTTGTCGGCCCGCTCCGTCAGCTCGCGCGGCGTGTGGCGATCGGACGTGAAGCTGAGCGACATGATCGGCCGATCTTCCTCGCCCCAGGTGCCAATCGTCGATTGCTTGACCTCATCCTTGAGCGAGGGGCGAACCTGGCTGAGCTTGTCCCGCACATCGGCGACCGCCTTGTCGGCGTTCACATCAAGCTCGAACTCGACAAACACCAGCGAGTAGTCCTGGTATGAGCGGGATGTCACGCGCTTGACGCCCGCCAGCGTGTTCATCGCCTCTTCGATCTTGCGCGAGACCTCCGTCTCGACCACCTCGGGTGTGGCGCCGGGGTAGGGTGTGGTGATTGCGACGGACGGGAACGTGACGTCCGGCATCGCCTCGACCGTGAGGCGTTTGTATGAAAAGAGGCCGAGCACTGCGAGGCAGAGCATCAGCATTGCCGCAAAGACGGGGTTCTTGACCGAGATCCGTGTCAGCCACATGGCGTGCGCTCCTGCTCGATCAAGCCGCGGGCTTGAGCCGGACAGCGAGGTTTTCGGCGGCGCCTTTCAGCGGCATTGCGACAACCTGCTCCCCACCGCTCAGGCCTTTGGTGATGCGTACCAGATCAACACGAAGCTGTTGGTATTCAACCGGCTGCCACTTGAGTTTGTTGTCGGCAACGATCCACACGCCGCGCCCGGTCTTGGACGCCTGAATGGCCGTGGCGGGCAACTGGATCTGCGGATCCGCTTTACCTGTTTCGATCTCGCCGGTGACGTACAACCCCGCGCGCAGGCGCTCCCCCGGGTTGTCCACCGCGACATAGGCCAGCACGCTGCGCGTGCCAGGCTGAGTGGTCGGGTTGATCCGCGTCAGCTTGCCCTCGAATACCTCATCACCAAACCCCTCTGCGCGCAGGCGAACCTTTTGGCCCGGCATCAGGCTCGCAATGTGCTGACTCGGAATTGCAGCCTCGACTTCGAGTTTGCGTAGGTCGACCAACGAGAAGAGCTTTCGGTTTGGCTCCACCCATTGGCCCGGCTCAACTTGCCGGTAAGAAACCGTTCCGGCAAATGGGGCTACCACCTTGGCGTCTTTCAACGCGCGCTGAACGATCGCGAGCTGCGCCTTTTGCGCATCGAGCGCTGCTTGGCGTTCCGCATAGCCGCCGAGGGTGTTGTCGAACGCGTTCTTCGAAATGAAGTTCTGGTCGAGCAGGGCGCGGCCGGACACACGGTTGCGTTCGGCGACGCGCATCTGCTCCTCTGCGCTGGCCACTGCGGCTGCACGTTCCGCATGGCGGGCACGCAGGTCGGTCTCATCGAAACGCGCAAGTACCTGGCCGGCGACAACCTTGTCGCCCGGGCGCGCGCTGACCTCGGCCACGCGGCCGTCAAATGGGGCGTGCAGATGAATCTGGGTGAGCGGGTTCAGTGTCCCGGCGAGCAACACGATGGGCTGTACCGCGACTTGCTGGGCGAGCAGAACGTCCGTCGGCGCAAGCTCCATCAGCGTCGGCTTGGCTTGGGCGTCGACCGGCTTGGCCTGGACATCTTTGCGCGCGCTGATCGCGTAAACCGCACCGACCGCGACCAAGGCGAGCGCAATTCCACCGAGCGCCCAACGGCGAGAAGGACGCCGAATCATTTGAAACATGATTGTCTGACTCCAGGGCGGCCAGTTTGGCGCGAGCGGTTGGGGATGATCGATTCTAGGCGCCACCCCGAACTTCAGTTTGTCGGGTTTGTGTCACGCGCCGAAGGGGCGATACAAAGCGGCTGGAGGCGTGAACGACAAAGGGGCCCGCGAACGGGCCCCTTTGGCATTGTCTGGTGCTGCTGACCGGAATCGAACTGGTGACCTACTGATTACGAATCAGTTGCTCTACCGACTGAGCTACAGCAGCGAAGCCCTGCATTCTAATCGAGGTTTTTCAGAACCTGCAAGTCTGTGTCGAGTTCGATTTTCGAATCGGCGACATGTTTTGCCGGGAAAGCGTCACAGATCCGACATCAAAGTCGTGTTAGGGGCCCGATGTAACGCTTGGCGGGGCCGGGTGTTCGTTGTGGTGCGCCGCACCAATCTGGTGCGGAAATATCTCGTAAACACTCGCAATACCTTGTGTTTCGTCCGAATTTGCATGGCACAAGTCTTGCTGAGACTGCTCCGGCAGTGAGTTACATCGTCGCTGTCAGGGCCGCCGGAAGGGGCAAAAACACTCGTTTGTAGCTGTTGCAGTTGGGCTTGGTGGTTGATTGACACCCCAATTTCCGCGCCGCGACAATGCGACGCCCTCGAGAGAGGGTGGCATAACAATAGTTACAAAAAGTGCCTTGTGAGGGACAGGCGGTCCGTTCAGGTGTTGCGGGATAAGCTCGCTCACCACTGAGCTTCCTCGTTGGAGACCCCGACGGGATTGATTGAGAAAATACAAGGAGAGGCACCTATGGCACTTGCACTGAGACCCGGCTACCGGGCTCTGCTCCAGGCGTTTGGCACCACCATCGCATTCGGCATGCTTCTGCAGCCGGCGATCGCCGAAGAGCAAGTTCAGAAGATCCAGGTTACTGGTTCGTCGATCAAGCGGATTGCGTTTGAACC
>JAJZLD010000300.1 GCA_021803785.1 Pseudomonadota bacterium
TTCGGCTTCGAGCGCGTGCGCCCGGATGGTACGGTGCTCGAAATCTCGGGCACGCCCTTGCCGTCAGGCGGTTTCGTGACCTTCTACCTCGATATCACCGAGCGCCGGCGGCAGGAGCAGGAACTCCTGCGTCACCGCGATCACTTGCAGGATCTTGTTGCCGAGCAAACGGCCGATCTGCTGGCGGCCAAGCGCAGCGCAGAAGCCGCCAACGCGGCAAAGTCGGAATTCCTCGCCAACATGTCGCACGAGCTGCGCACACCAATGCATGCGATTCTGTCCTTCGCGCGGCTGGGGCGCGATCGCGCGCATAGCGCAACGCCCGAGAAGCTGGCGGCCTACTTCGAGCGCGTGTGCGTATCGGCCGAGCGGCTGATGATGTTGATCAACGACCTGCTCGACCTCTCCAAGCTCGAGGCGGGGCGCATGGTGCTCGACTGGGCCATGGTGGATCTTGCCGATGTCGCGCGTGAGGTGGCGCAAGACCTGGAGCCGCTGGCGCTCGCACGGCAGTTGACCGTCGAGATCGAGGTGCTGACCGAGGACACGCGCGCCGCATCCGATGCCCTGCGCGTATCCCAAGTCTTGCGCAACCTGCTTTCCAACGCGATCAAGTTCACACCGATTGGTCAGCGCGTGCATGTGACGCTGCGCGACGCAGTGCTCGCGCGGGATGGCGAGGATGTTCCGGCCGTTGAGGTCCTGGTCGAAGACGAAGGGGTTGGCATCCCTGAAGCAGAGCTCGACGCGGTGTTCGACAAGTTCGTGCAGAGCAGCAAGACCCGCACCGGTGCCGGCGGCACCGGGCTTGGCCTGTCGATCTGTCGCGAGATCATGAATGCCCATCACGGCAGCATCCGCGCCTACAACCGGGCGGGCGGCGGCACAGCGTTCGAAGTGCGCTTTGCCCGCACCGCGGTCATGCGCGCCGACGGGGCTCTCGCTGAAGGGGAGGCTATGGGCGGCTGGCTGTAACCCGGGTGGCTGAGCATGTGGCTGTACGGAGCAGTAGGGGGAGTTGAGGCTGAATCGACTAAACTCGCGGGCTTCTCGCTTTGCTGGCGGACTATCCTGAATTCCATGCTGCGTGTCGGACTCCTACTCCTGCCGGGTTACCCGCTTGCCGAGCCTGCGCTGGTTCGCAGCCTGCTGGCCGACAGCGACGCTGCCGGCGGTGCGCCGCTCGCCACGCTCACGCTGTGCGCGGCCGATGCGGTGATGCCGCGCGAGGGCGGCGACCTTGTTCGCGGCGACTTAAAGCTCTCCGATGCGCCCGCCTGCGATCTGCTGATCGTGTTTGGCGGAGAACCGGTGTCGCGCGGTGGCGACGGCGCTCGCGCCCCGCTGGTGCAGGCTCTCACCGGCGCCAGCGAAGTGATGGTCGTCGGCAACGCCCACTACGGGCTGGCACGCCATGGCCTGCTGGCCGGGCTGACACTTGCCTTGCCCTGGCATGGCGCGCAGCGCTACCTCACGATGAACCCCGATCACCGCTATACCGACCGCCTTTTCGCGCGAACCGGCAAGTGGTGGAGTGTCGCGGGCGGACTCGCGCTGGTCGACGCGATCCTTGCCTGGATCGCCGAACGCAGCGGAAACGAAGTGGCCAACGCGCTCGCTGCGCGCTGGATGTTGCCGCGCGGTCGCGCGAGCGAAGAGCGCCAGCCGGTGCCGCTGGGCGCGGGCGCCGGCCCGGCGGTGGACCCGAAGGTCGCCCGCACGGTTGCGCTGATGGAAGCCAATCTCGAAGAGCCGCTCACGACGGACCAGATCGCCGAACGCATCGGCGTTTCGCGCCGCCAGCTCGAACGCCTGTTCAAGCGACACCTCGAAGCCGTGCCCTCGCAGTACTACCTGGAGCTGCGCCTGCAGCGGGCACGGCAGTTGCTGCGATCCACCCGCCAGTCGATTGTGCAGATCGGTCTGGCCTGCGGTTTTGCCTCCGGCCCGCACTTTTCCAGCGCCTACCGAAACCGTTTCGGGATGACCCCGCGCGAAGATCGCCTCAAGGGTGATCTGGATGCTTCCCAAGTGGGGGCCGCCGAGCGAGGCGAGGACTAGTGCACCACAGCCGGATATGGCGCGCGACCGCGCCACCCACACAGGGAAAACGCTGTCGCGTTCTTGTAAGGTGGTACTCGCGACGCTTCCTACAATCCCTCACGATCGAAGAGTAAGGACAGATGATGAACGCTGCATTCACTCGCGCTGATTTCGACCGCGTCATGGTGCCCAACTACGCGCCACAGCCTTTCCTGCCGGTGCGAGGCGAAGGCTCCCGCGTGTGGGATCAGGACGGGCGTGACTACATCGATTTCGGCGGCGGCATTGCGGTCACCAGCTTGGGACACTGCCATCCGCGCTTGGTTGCAGCGCTGACCGAACAGGCTGGCAAGCTGTGGCATCTGTCCAACGTCTACACGAACGAACCCGCGTTGCGCCTGGGTGACCGCCTGGTGCGTCGTACCTTTGCGGATCGCGTCTTCTTCGCCAACTCGGGCGCCGAGGCCAACGAAGCGGCGCTGAAGCTCGCGCGCAAGGTGGCCATTGATCGTTTCGGGCCGGACAAGATCGACATCATCGCCTTCAACGGTTCGTTCCACGGTCGTACCTTCTTCACCGTGTCGTGTGGCGGGCAGGCGAAGTATTCATCAGGTTTCGGGCCGAATCCGGCTGGCATCATCCATGTCGACTTCAATGATCTCGACGCGGTGCGCAAGGTCATCTCGAAGAACACTTGCGCGGTGATCGTCGAACCGATCATCGGCGAGGGCGGCATCATCCCGGCCACACCGGAATTTCTGCAGGGCCTGCGCGACCTGACGCGCGAGAACGACGCACTGCTGATCTTCGACGAAGTGCAGTCCGGCGTTGGCCGCACCGGCAAGCTCTACGCCTACGAACTCTACGGTGTCGAGCCGGACATCCTGACCTCCGCTAAGGGTATCGGCGGTGGCTTCCCGATTGGTGCGATGCTGACCAAGGACGAGTGGGCCAAGCACTTCCAGGTCGGCACGCATGGCACCACCTATGGTGGTAACCCGCTCGCCTGCGCGGTGGCCGACGCGGTGCTCGAACTGGTCGATACGCCCGAAGTGCTCAACGGTGTGAGCGCCAAGGCAGACCGCATTGCCAAGCGGCTGCAAGAGATCGGCGAACGCAGTGGCGCCTTTGCCGAGCTGCGCTACCGTGGCCTGTGGTTCGGCTGGGAGCTGAAGCCGGAATACGCCGGTCGCGCCAAGGATGTGCTGGCCGCCGCGACGCGCGAAGGTGTGATGGTTCTCATGGCAGGGCCGGACATCGTGCGCATGGCGCCATCGCTGGTAATTTCCGATGCCGAAATCGACGAGGGCCTCGCACGCCTCGAGCGGGCGGTAAATGCAGCTTTCGCTGCCTGAGGCCTGAATGGACCGACTTGTTCTGCGGCCTGCTGCGTACTCCGACCTGCCTGCGGTCGAACGGATCGCTGGCGCGAGCCCGGTGGGCGTCACTTCGCTGCCGCGCAGCCGTGACAAGCTGTTCGACAAGATCGCCGCGTCGCAGGCCTCACTCGCGGCCGATGTGTCGGGCTGCGGCGAGGAAAGCTACTTTTTCGTGCTCGAACGCGAGCATGATCGCGAAGTGGTCGGCACCGCGGCAATCGTTGCGTCGGCGGGTTTCTCGGAGCCGTTCTACAACTACCGCAATGAAACGGTGACGCATGCCAGTCGCGAACTGGGCGTGCATCACCGGGTGCATGTGCTGACGCTGTGCCACGATCTCACCGGCGCCACCTTGCTGACGTCGTTCGTGCTGGATCCGGCGTACAAGCACGGTGACTATCCGGATCTGTTGTCGCGTGCGCGCATGCTGTTCATTGCGGCGCACCGCCAGCGTTTCGCCGACCAGGTCGTGTCTGAAATGCTTGGCCTGTGTGACGACGAGGGTCATGCGCCGTTCTGGGATGCGGTCGGGCGCCACTTCTTCGGTATCGACTACCCGCTCGCCGAGTTCTACTGCGGCGTGAAGGGTCGCTCATTCATCGCAGAGCTGTTGCCGCAGCACCCGATCTATGTGCCGCTGCTGCCGCGTGAGGCGCAGGAAGCGATCGGGCAGATTCATCCGTTCTCGCGTTTGCCGTGCGAAATCCTGCTGCGCGAGGGGTTCGAAACCGAACGCTACGTGGACATCTTCGACGCCGGCGCCGTGGTACAGGCGCGGACCGAAGAGATCCGTACCATCGCCACGCATGCGCGCGCTCTCACGCGATTCGGTGCAT
>JAJZLD010000301.1 GCA_021803785.1 Pseudomonadota bacterium
ACGCCGTTACCGTGCGCGGCAATGGCAGCAGCGCAATCTGGCTGACCGTCAATGCGCGTAATGATCGTGCGATCGCCTTCTACCGGCGTCAGGGCTTCGTCGAAATCGGTGAAACGGACTTCATGCTGGGCGACACGCCGCACCGCAATTTGGTGATGGTGGTGCGGCCGGACTGAGGCCCGGCCGAGGCGCCTTCAGCGCCCGCCCTGCACCTTCACCGCGCGGGCGCGATGCAGGTAGTCGTTGTAGGCCGGTATCGCGATCGCAGCGAGGATGCCGACCACGAACACCGCCAGCAACGCGACGACCGCGAAGGTGCCGGCCTTGCCGTTGGGGGGCGGTTTGGGGCCGAAGCGGTTGCTGCCACGGCTACCCGGAATCAGCAGAAAGGCGAGGTTGGCAAGCGGCACGAAGGCGAACACCGCCAGCCAACCGCTCTGGTCGAAATCGTGACTGCGCTGGATCGCCAGAATCGCGTGGAAGACCACAAAACCCACGTAGCCAACGACGATCAGGATGCCCCCCAACATTGGCATGCCCATCGCGGCGGACAGGAAACCAGCAAGTGCACCGATCAGCCCGACCAGCAGCGTCGCGCCAATGCCGTAGGCAAGATAGCGCACACGGCCGATCCGGCCGCGAGGCGAAAACGGGCGAACCACACCGACCGCGTCGGCAGCAGGCGCATCCAGCACCTCGGCCTGCGGCGGCGCGTAGGGGTTCGCAAGAGTGGATACAGCGGTGTTCGACTCAGCGCTCATGCGCACGGCTCCATCGGCGGGGGATGCGCAATCATAACGGGGCCGCCCGATGGCGCGGCCGCGCCGCGCTTACACCTCAGCCCACATTCGCAACAGGTTGTGATAAGTGCCGGTCAGCTTCAGCAGCTCGCCGACGTCGCCGAGCTGCTGACGCAGCTGCGTGATCGCCAGATCCATGTCGAACAGCAGCGCGCGCCGGCTGTCGTCCCGCACCATGCTTTGCAGCCACATGAAGCAGGCCACCCGCTCGCCGCGGGTGACCGGCTCGACGCGGTGCAGGCTGGTCGAGGGGTAGAGCACCAGGCTGCCTGCGGCGAGCTTCACCTCGTGCTCGCCGTAAGTGTCTTCGATCACGAGCTCGCCGCCGTCGTAGCTCGCCGGATCGGCAAGGAACAAGGTTGCCGACACATCGGTTCGCACCGGCCGGCCACCGCCCCCCGGCAAGCGGCGGACCGCATTGTCGACATGCGCACCGAAGTGTTCGCCGCCGGCGTAGCGGTTGAACAGCGGCGGATAGACCTGCGCCGGCAGCGCTGCCGAAAAGAACAGCGCGTTGCGCGACAGCGCCGCCAGCACGATCTCGCGCGCCTCGGCAATCGCCGGCGAGGATTCCGGAAGTTGCCGGTTGCGCTTGACCTGCGCGCTCTGGCTGCCTGCGGTGACCCGACCGTCCGCCCAGTCGGCAGCGTCGAGCACCTGCCGCAGGCGGGTGAGTTCTTCGGCGTCGAGTACGGAGGGGACTTCAATCAGCATGGCAGCTCCAGCAAGTTGAAAGGCCGCCAGGTTGTGGCGGCCGGCAAGGTTAGAACGAGACTTCGGCGGTGATCGAACCGGAGCGCCCGACACCCGGCACCACATGGCCGCGGTAGAGGCCGTCGTAGTAGAGCTTGTCGAGCAGGTTATCGAGGTTAACGCGCAGCGTGTAGTTGCGCAGCGTGTATTGCGCCATCGCATCCCAGCGTGCATAACCCGGCGCCCGGTTCGTGTAGTTCTCGGGCGGCGTGCGGCCACTGACACCCTGCACCCCGGTGCCGACCTTCCATTGGCCCAGTGCATACGTGGTCCACAGGCTGCCGGAGTGCTTCGGCGTGTTGCCCGGCACGTTGCCAACCTGCAACGCGGTGCCGGCGTCGATCTTCGCCAACATGAAGGCGTAGTTCGCGAACACTTCCCAGCCCTCGACAATGCGCCCGGCGACCGACAGCTCGATGCCATTGGTGTGCCGCTTGCCGGAGAGCAGGTAGTTGGTCTGGCTCGCCGATTCCACGTCGGTATTCCGCTCGTGGTACTTCTCGGTGCGGAACAGCGCGGTCGCGATCGACGCGTTGCCGTCGAAGAGATCCCACTTTGCGCCCAGCTCGATGTTGCGGCTCTCTTCGGGCGGAGTGTTGGCGCCACGGGCATCGAACTGGTAGAGGTCGCCGGAGGTCGCGAACGCGGTGCCATAGCTCAGGTAGTACGAGGCCACATCGTTCGGCTGGTAGATCAGGCCGGTGCGGTAGCTCCACTCGCGGTCGCTGCGCTCGTAGATCGGGTTCGGGTCGGCCGCAGTCGGCGTGCGTTCATAGCGGCCGCTGAAATTGTCCCAACGCACACCCAGCAGTGCCTTCCAGTGCGGCACGAACTCGACCAGATCCTGGCCATAGATCGCAAAGCTCTCGGCATCGAAACTGTTGAAGTTGTTGCGCACCCGGGTGTCCGCCACCGTCGCACCGGTGTTCGGGTTGCCGATCGTCGCCGCCGGTTTCGCAAGCGTACCGGCATAGCCCCAGCGCTCGTCCGACTCGCGTCCGATCTCGATGCCGCTGGCAATCTGGTGCGTCATGCCGAACCAGTTCTGCTCGGTCGTGTAGTCCGACTGGATGAAGCGCTGCTGGTAGTCGCCACCGCGCGTCTGGTTGCCGCGCACCACCGGCGTCGCATCCGTCACCGGGGAGGTCAGCGGCCACTGCCCCGCGCCGTTGCCGCTGTTCACGCCTGCGGTGCTGGCCCACAGGTCGCGCTTGTATTCGCCGTAACGCGCGCTCGTCTTGATCTGGCTCTTCGCGTCGAAACGATGTGTCCAGCTGAAGGTGCCGACGTCGGCCGAATCACGCTGATAGTCCTGATCCAGCCCGTACCACTTGTCCGCCGCCTCATCCACCGGGCGGCCGTTGCGCCAGCGGAAGCCGTAGTCCGGGTTGTCGTTGTAGTCGAGGTGGTAGTAGGCGAGGTTGAACTCGTCGGCGGTGCCGATACCCCAGCGCACGCTGGGGGCCACGCCGATACGGTTGGTTTCCGGCCCTTCACGGCCCGGTTCGCCGGTGGTGTACATCGCATTCACACGCACCGCGGCCTCGTCGCCGATACGCTGGTTAACGTCCGCAGTGATGCGTTGGTAGTTATCGAACCCCAGCGTGCCGGACAGCCTCGTCTGGTCCATCATATACGGCTGCTTGCTGACCTGGTTGATCACGCCGCCGGTGGTGCCACGGCCGAACAGCATCGACGCGCCGCCCTTGAGCACTTCGACGCGGTCGTTGTTGAAGAGATCGCGGTTGTACTGGCCGACATCCTTCATGCCATCGATGTAGATGTCGTTCACCGCCGAGAAGCCACGGATGTTCATGTTGTCGCCGATACGGCCACCCTCGCCGGCGTTGAAGGTGATGCCCGCGACGTTCGACAGCGCTTCGCGCATCGTGTCCTGCCCGCGATCACGGGTCAGCTGCTCCGGCACCGCGGTGTAGGTATTCGGAATATCGCGCGGTAGTTGCTTCGATTTGCCGATCGTCGTCGCGCCCGGCTGGTAGGTCTGGCGCGGTGCGTCCTGCACCTCGCGCGTGGCCTCCACCGGCACTTCCTTCAGCGTGTTCTCGGCGGGCTCGTTGCTGCTCTGCGCATGGGCGCCCTGCGCCGCGAGCAGGCTCGCCGCGATCAGTGACGCAACCGGTTTCTTTCGACTCTTGATGCTCACAAGTGACTCCGTGGGGTTGGGGTGGCGCTTCCGCACTTAGCGGCGGATTGCGTCGGGTTTGGTAACGAACTGGATGCGGGTGAGCCCCGCTTGGGCGGCGTCGGCGATCAGCTTCGCGACGTCGCCGTAGGGCACGGTTTCATCGGCCAGCAACTGGATCTCGCTGTCCGGCTTGTCGCGGCCGAGCGTCGTCAGCCGCTCTGCAAGTGCCTCGCGGGTGATCGGCTCGCCGTTCCAGTGCGGCTGGCGCGCGGCATCGATCGCGATGCGAAGCGGATCGGGAGGCGTCTGCATCGGTGCGGCGCTGGCGCGCGGCAGTTGCAGCTTCACCGCCTGCGACACCGAGGCGGTGACCATGAAGATCACCAGCAACACCAGCATTACGTCGATCAGCGGCACCATGTTGATTTCGGCGCGTGGCGCGCCGACTTCGGACTCGAAACTCCCGAATGCCATGGCGGGCGACCTCAGGCCACCTGGCCGCGCGTGTGCGCCGCCAGGCTCATCACGCGCTCGCCGGTCTGGCG
>JAJZLD010000302.1 GCA_021803785.1 Pseudomonadota bacterium
TGCGGTTTTCGTGCCGCCGCCGCCGGGGTACGCACGCCGGCATAGACCTTCCAGCCCTGGATCGCGTATTGCCGCGCGAATTCCAGACCGATACCGCGTGAAGCCCCTGCGATCAGAACCGTCTTGCGCGTCATGCCTTGCTTCCTCCAGATTGAGTCCGATTCGTCAGCCATACGCCCAGCAGCACCAGCGCGCCGCCCGCGAGCACCAGCAGGCCGACATGTTCGTCGAGTATCAGCGCGCCGAGCAACACGGCGCTGAGCGGCACCAGATTGATGAAGGCTGCCGCGCGCGCAGCGCCGAGCCGCATCACGCCCTGCGCGTACCAGACGTACGAAAAGCCGCTGCCCAGCACACCGAGATACAGCAGCGAAGCCACGGCGCGCCAGGACACCGTGGGCATGCCGCGCAGGCTGCCCTCAATGAGCCCGGTCGCCAGCAGCATGACGCCGCCCGCCAGGGATGCATAGAAGGTCATCGTCAGCGGCGCGAGCGTACGGCTCGCTCGCCGCCCGATCAGGGTGTAGGCACACCAGCTGGCCACGCAACCGAGGATTGCCAGTTCGCCGACACCGATCTCGCCACGCAGCAGAGCCAGCGGATCGCCGCGACCGATCACCAACAGGCAACCCGCCAGCGCGATCGCAACGCCGGCAAGCCGCGTGCGGCTCAAGGATTCACCCGTCAACAGCCACGCGGCGAGCGCCACCGCCACCGGATTCAGCGCAATCACCAGCGCGCCACGGCCCGCCTGCACATGCTGCAGGCCATAGAAGAAACACAGGTTGTAGAACAGGATGCCGGTGGCACCCATCGCGCAGACACGCCCCAGGTCGGCGCGGCCGATTCGCGGCAGACCGCCGGCGCTGCGCCACACCAGCAGGCCAAGCGTCAGCGTGCCCAGCACGAAGCGCCAACCGGCGGCAGCAAGAGGAGGCATCTCGGCCGCGACGATGCGGCCCGCGATCCAGGTGCCGCCCCAGATGAACGCAACCAGCACCTGCAGGAGGATCACCATGGACGGGCGGGATACGGCTTTCAACGGAGAGCTCCTCGGTGTCGGGCGCTCATCATAACGGCCGCCCGGGCGCTACCGCTCGATCCACAACGCTCAGCGCCATCACTTCGCGCTCGGCACACACCTGTGCGGACGCTCGCGCGGCAATTTGCGACTCGATCGCACACCCGCGGTGGAGCACGATCTCGCAAACGCGCTGACCGATGCGGCGGTGTCAAACATCGACTTTTACGGTGCCTCATCGGATCACTTCACAGCAACACCGGCGCACGCGATCCGTACCAAGCGGCCAAAATCGTCGGCCTCGTCGCGGCAGCAGACGTCGGCAAGCGCGAGTGGTCAGCGCCAAGTTGCGCAACGCTCTGGTCGCAAAGGCCTCGCAAGCCAGCACCTCAAGAAGCCAGAAGACTGACTACAGATCGAGCGGCCGCCCGAACCGGCGCCACGGACGGCGCCCTTAACGCGAAAACTCGAAGCGCTGACCGCGATAACTGAGTACGGCGCTGCGTGGCTTGATTCGCTCGACGCGAATGTCGGCATTCAGCGATTCACCTTCATGCAGCAACTGGCCGTTGATCATCAGCATGCGGCTTGATGCGGTGTCCGAATACACGGTGCCTTCAAAGCGCATCGGCGGCAGCACGCGCCGAACTTCGTCCGGCAGTTCGGCGAGTGCGGGCGCTGCGCCCTCTTCCGGCGCCACGGCAGGCGGTGCGGGTGGCGTTGGGGGTGGCGCCGCGATCACCGCGGGCGCCGGGCGCGGCGGGGACGCCTGCCGTGGCGGTTTCGGTGCACGCTCCGCTGGCCCATGTGCAATTGTGTGCGAGGGCGCCAGTTGCGCCGCGGCTGCCACTGGTGCGGTCTGGGGCAAAGGGGCAGGCGCTGCCGGCGCCATCGCCTGTGCGGGCGAAGCCCCTGCGGGCTGTGGCGCGGCGCTCCGCATCAACAGGGCGCCAATCCCGCCGGCGAGCAGTACGACGGCCGCGCCGCCAGCCATCCAGATCCAGCGGGAACGCGATGCGTCCGCCGCCTCTGGCGGCAGGCCCGCGAGTGGCGGATCGAGCGGCGTCGGCAAACGGCCTTGGGTGCGTTCGCTTTCAGCGCGGCGAAGGGCGTCAAGGATGTAGGACATGGTCGTTCAGCGCGGCGATTCGAGGCGGGGTTCATCGACACCGCTCACGCGGTTGAGGTGCATCAGCGTCAGCGGACCCGGCTTACCATCTGGCTTGAGGCCATTCGCGAGCTGAAACGCGGCAACAACCTCGCGCGGCGCTTCACTGGCCGTTGCTGGTGTTGCGGTCGGCAGGGCCGCGAGCCGCGCAGCCACTGCGGCGATCGCCGCTTCGGCATCGGCGCCCCGTGCGTTCGGCCGATAGTCGGGTGGCATCCGCCACAGGGTCGCGAACTCACCCCGCCACAACGTCGTGAGCGAGGCAATGCTGACGGTTCTCGACTCGCCGCCAGGTACGCGCAGCTCGGCGCTGTCGCGCCCCAGCCCGACCAGCAACCAACGTACCGACTGCCCTTGATCGTTGTAGAGCGTAAGAATGCCGGGGCGAGCCAGCTGCCGGATCAATGCAAGGTTACTGCCCGCATCGCGGAAGCAGGAAACTCCTTGCCGTGCCGCAGCAACGCAGGGTTCCATCGCAGGCAGACTGAGCCCCCAAAGGCTACCGAGCGCCTGCCAGGCCGCCGCTTCATCTGCCGTCGCTGTGTCGGCGGTTGGCAGCAGATCCTCAGGGCTCAGCCAGTGCGGTTGCGCGACTGGAGCCGGCTTGGGTGCGGCTGGGGCAGGCAGCGCAGGTGGGGCGGCTTTGGTCGGTGGCACCTTGGCGACGACCGCTGGCACGGCGCGCAGTTGCGTTTGCCACGCCACCAGCGCCCCCGCGCCCAACAACACCAACGCGGCGACGATTACTGCCGGTGCCCGCCAGGGCGTACGGCGCGACACGACATCGAAGACCTCACCGGCCGCCTTGTCGACGATCCGTGCACTGACCCGCGTCCGGCCTTCCGCATAGGCGCCGAGCAGGGCACGGTCGCAGAGCAGGTTGATGCGACGCGCAACGCCGCGCGAATGCAGCGTCACGCGCCTAAGCGCCGCGCGGTCGAACGGCAGGTGGCCGCGCAGCCCGGCCACCTGCAAACGATGCTGCACATAGCGGCCGACGTCGTCCGCCGACAAGGCTTGCAGGTGATAGCGCGCGATAACGCGTTGCGCAAGCTGCTCCAGGCCAGGCGCGGCCAGCATCGCGCGCAGCTCCGGCTGGCCCACCAGCATGATCTGCAGCAGCTTGCGTTCGCTGGTCTCGAGGTTGGTCAGCAGGCGCAACTGCTCAAGCACCTCGGCCGACAGGTTCTGCGCTTCATCGATCACCAGCACATTGATCTGGCACTGCGCATGTGAGCGCAGCAGGTAGTCATTGAGCGCGTCGACACGGGCCTTCAACGTGCCACCACGCTGGCCTTGCGCAATGCCGAATTCCTCGCACACCGTTTCGAGCAATTCATCGGTGGAGAGGCGCGGATTGAAGATGTAGGCGACATTGCAATGCGGCGGCACCTGTTCGAGCATGCAGCGGCACAAGGTGGTTTTGCCGGCACCGATCTCTCCGGTCAGCAGCACGAACCCCCCGCCGCCATCGAGTCCATACAGCAGGTGGGCGAGCGCATCGCGATGGCGTTCGCTCATGAAGAGGTAGCGCGGATCCGGCGCTATCGAGAACGGCGCGCTATCCAGCCCGAAATGGCGGGCGTACATCGGCAACGCGGCAGGCGAGCGGGCAGACGCTTCGTTGGTCTCCGCCGACTCGGTAACAGCGCTCATGCGCACTGCGGCACTCCACCTATCCTCTCGCGCATGACAACGCGGCGCATGCCTTGCAGATGTGCGGCGAGCCCTCCAAGCATCTGTCCAACCCTGTCCGTTCTCGTACGGTTCTGATAGCCCATCAGTGTAGCGCGGCAGGCGAGCAGTCAAGCCGCCCTCCAAGGCCTATACTGAAGCTGCGGTAGTGTTCTGATTAGTGTGCAAAAGCCCGGAGCGGCTTGTAGAGAGGGGTGGTCATGGTAAGAGGTTGATTGTGAATATCGACCTTGACCTTTGAAGAGGACAACCCATGACCACGAGCAAGAGTAATACGGTGTCGTTGTCGGCGAAAGAGTGGGTGTTGGGCGACCGTGACTTG
>JAJZLD010000303.1 GCA_021803785.1 Pseudomonadota bacterium
ACTTGTGAGAAATGCCTCAACCTCCCCTTGAATTTGCGGCAGATAGGCCGCTGCCGCTGACGGCCAACGTTAAGTAGACTTCAGTAAACCAGAATTCCCGGATATTCATCAACCCGGGGTTGTGTCATAAGTCATTGAGAAAACTGCGGCTCGGGCTAAATATGACGCTTGTATTGACAAATATTCTGGGGCTTCGCAATGGTTTTACGTTCGGATGGCCAGCAGCCGAAGTTGCTCGACCTTATGCGGGATCGGTTGCGGGTGAAGCATTACAGCATGCGCACCGAGACGGCGTATTTGGGTTGGGTCAAGCGCTTCATTCTCTTTCATGGCAAGCGTCATCCGGAAGGCCTCGGCAAGGGGGAGGTTGAGGCATTTCTCACAAGTCTTGCCGTTGAGCACAACGTTGCCGCGGCGACGCAGGGGCAGGCGCTGTCGGCGATCCTGTTCTTGTATCGCGAGGTGCTGGGGCAGGCCTTGCCGTGGCTCGACGAGGTGACGAGGGCCAAGAAGCCGAAACGGCTACCGTGTGTGCTGACGCAGGCTGAGGTGTCGCGCCTCGTGGCGGCTGTTGATGATCCCCTTATGAACCTGATCGTGCGTTTGTTGTACGGGACTGGTATGCGTCTGATGGAGGCCGTTCGGCTGCGCGTGAAAGACGTCGACTTTTCTCGCCGTGAGATTCTGATTCGCGAGGGGAAAGGCAATAAGGATCGCGTGACGATGTTGCCCGCGGCGTTGGTGGAGGGTTTGCGGGCGCAGGTGCGTTGGCGGCGGGAAGTTCATTTGCGCGATCTGGAGCAAGGTCGCGGCAGTGTGTATTTGCCGCATGCGTTGGCGAGAAAGTACCCCGGCTCCGAAACGGCGTTCGGTTGGCAGTATGTGTTTGCAGCGGCGTCCTTGTCGGCGGATCCGCGAAGCGGTGCGGAGCGTCGGCATCATGTTGATGAGCAGATGATTCAGCGCGCGGTGAAGCGGGCGCTGTCGGCGACAAAGATTGATAAGCCGGTCACGCCGCACACGCTGCGCCATTCGTTCGCGACGCATCTGCTGGAGGCGGGGCAGGACATCCGCACGGTTCAGGAGCTGCTCGGCCATTCCGACGTTTCGACGACGATGATCTACACCCACGTCCTGAACCGCGGCGGGCTGGCCGTAACGAGCCCGCTCGACAGGCTGGGGTGACGCAGCGGCCGGCTTGATCAAGGGAGCCGGTAGAATCACCGCCTTCCTTTGAATCACCTGAGTACCGCCATGCCTTTGCTGACCCTTGATGCCGCCTGCCTTGCCTTTGGCGATGTGGCCTTGCTCGACCATGCCGAGCTGGTGCTTGAGCCGGGCGAGCGCGTGGCGCTGATCGGGCGCAACGGCGCCGGTAAGTCCAGCCTGATGCGGACCCTGGCCGGTATGGCGAAGCTGGATGACGGCACGGTCTGGCGGCAGCCGGGCCTCAAGACCGCTTACGTGTCGCAGGAGCCGGACTTTGATCTGGACCGTGACGTGTTTGCGACGGTGGCAGACGGTGTGGGCGAAGCCGCCCGCCTGATCGCCGAATATCACGCCTGTGCGGCGCTGGTGGGGCAGGGCGATGCGGCGGCGCTGACGCGGCTGGAGGATCTGCAGCATCAGCTCGAAGCGACCAACGGCTGGACCCTGCACCACAAGGTCGAGCAGGTGATCGACCGGCTCAAGCTCGACGGCGCGGTGAAGGTCAGTGCCTTGTCTGGCGGCGGAATCAAGCGGGTGGCGTTGGCGCGGGCGCTTGCGGGTGAGCCGGATCTGTTGTTGCTCGACGAACCGACCAACCATCTCGATATCGACGCGATTGGCTGGCTGGAGGAATTGATCCGCTCCTTCCGTGGTGGCGTGGTGGTGATCACACACGACCGCGCGTTTATGGACGCGGTGTCGACCCGCATCGTCGAGCTGGACCGTGGCAAGCTCGCAAGCTTCCCCGGCAGCTTCAGTGAATACCAGAAGCGCAAAGCGGATCTGCTCGATATCGAAGCCAAGGCGGCTGCGGATTTCGACAAGTTCCTCGCGCAGGAAGAGGTGTGGATCCGTAAAGGCGTCGAGGCGCGTCGCACTCGTAACGAAGGTCGCGTGAAGCGGCTGGAGGACCTGCGCCGTCAGCGTGCCGCGCGGCGTGATCGCATGGGCAACGTGAGCCTGCAGCTGGACCGCGGCGACCAGAGCGGCCAGCTGATCGCAGAATTGCACAACGTCACCAAGCGATTTGGGGACAAGGTGGTGATCCGCGAATTCTCCACGCGCCTGATGCGTGGCGACCGCATCGGCCTGATCGGCCCGAACGGTGCGGGCAAAACGACGCTGCTCAAGCTGATCCTCGGCGATCTGGAGCCCGATGAAGGCCAGATTCGCCGTGGCACCAAGCAGCAGATCGCCTATTTTGACCAGTTCCGCACCCAGCTCGATCCCGAGATGCCGCTGCGCGATGTGATCAGCCCGGGCAGCGACTGGGTCGAGATCGGCAAGTCGCGCAAGCATGTGATTGGCTATCTGGAAGACTTCCTGTTCTCGCCGCAGCGCGCGCGCTCACCGGTGAAGTCGCTCTCGGGCGGGGAGCGCAACCGCTTGTTGTTGGCACGCCTGTTTGCGCAGCCCGCGAACATCCTGGTGCTGGACGAGCCGACCAACGATCTCGATGTCGAGACGCTTGAGCTGCTGGAACAACTTCTCGCCGAGTACGACGGCACGATCTTCCTGGTCAGCCACGACCGGACCTTCCTCGATAACGTCGTGACGCAGACCATCGCGGCGGACGGCGACGGCCGCTGGGGCGAGTACGCCGGCGGTTACTACGATTGGAAGCGCGTGCGCGACGCCGCTGCCGCGGCCGAGAAGGAAGCTGCCAAGCCCGCCCCAACGGCGAAGGCGCCGGAGGCAGAGCGCAAGGCGCCTGCTCGCGGAAACAAGCTCTCGTTCAACGAGAAGCGCGAGCTTGAACAGCTGCCGGGCAAGATCGCACAACTGGAGAACGAGCAGGCCAGTTTGCAGCAACAACTGGCGGACCCCGGGATCTACAAGGCGCAGCCAGAGAACGTGCCACGCTTCAATGCGCGGCTTGAGGAAATCGAGCTGGAGCTTCTGACCCTGCTGGAGCGTTGGGAGGCGCTGGAGAGCAAAGCGGGTTGATCTGGTGGTAATGCGAATCAATCGCAACAATTTTCGTCTGGATCAAGCTTGGTGCAATGCGGCCGTGATTACATTCGGCGTCCAGGCAAACCGACGGAATTTCGACCATGATTCGCTGCGCTTCGCTCTTGCTGTGCCTCCCGATCTGCGTGCATGCCGCGCATCCGTTGATTTCGGATGACGCGGCGACGCAAGGTGAGGGTGGCTGGCAACTTGAATTGAGCGGGGATTACACCCGCGACCGCGATGCCAGCACCCGCCAGCGGGTGTCCAATGCCACGCTGACGCGCGGCGTGATCGATACGCTGGATGTGTATCTCAACGCCACATGGCTGCGCGCCGAAGCCCTCGATGATGGCGGTAGCGTTCTGGCGACAAAGGGCGCTGGCGACTTGAGCCTTGGCGCCAAGTGGCGCTTCTTTTCTGCCGACGGCGCCTCGCTGGCGCTAAAGCCTTTCGCGACAATGCCCACGGGTGACCACAGCCGTGGGCTGGGCAACGGCTTGCCGTTTTACGGCGTGTCGGCAATCGCCACCTATGAGTACGAAGCCTGGACGCTGATTGCCAACGCCGCAGGCGCATATGCCTGCGGCGACGCGGCCAGCGTTCGCAAACGGCAATGGGCGCTGTCTGCCGGCCTTGGTCATGCGTTCAGCGACGCGCTGCAGGCCGTCGGCGAAGTCGTCTACAGCTCAGGTACCGAGCCCGACGTCAATCAGGGGCCGGCCCTGCTGACGCTTGGGCTTATTTACCGTGTTGCGCCCACCTTCGACCTTGACGTCGGTTACCGGCATGGTCTGAACAAGTCTGAGGCGCATCACGGTGCAGGCGTTGGGCTGGCGTGGCGCTGGTGAGTCACCAGCACCGCTACCCGCCACCCGAGGCGGCCTTTTTACACCGGCGCGGTGCGGTTTTGTCGATAATGGGCTCATGACTGCTTCGCGCCGTAACG
>JAJZLD010000023.1 GCA_021803785.1 Pseudomonadota bacterium
TCTCGTCGTGATCGGCCGCTCGGCGCTTCCAAGAGCAAGGTATTCAGCAATCGACGCAGCGTTCGCGGCGAGGTTTGCGTAACTCAGGCGCACCATCCGCGGGCTGCCGGTGGTGCCCGAGGTTGAGAGTAGCAGCGCCAGATCGATATGGATCGGGCGAGCGTCACTGCCGCAAAGCACTACGCGCTTGCCCCGCCAACTGCTGCCGACACGTTCGCACAAGCGATCTTCCGGGCCGAGCAGCCAGTCGGGGCGATAGCGCTCCAGCAATGCGTCGAGCGCTCCGTCGGCAATCGTTTCGGGCAGCAGTGCCAGGCAGTCGCCCGCGCGCAGCGCGGCGAGATAGGCGACCACGCTTTGAACATCATTCCTGCACAGCAGGACGCCGAGGCGCTTCTGCTTTCGCTCGCCCAGCACGGCGTTGAACTGGTCGCACGCGTCTCGCAGTTCAGCGTAGGTAATTGCGTCTGGCGGGGCACCGGCCAACAGGGCCGGCGCGTCAGGATCGCCGGGCAGAGACCAGAAGCTCATGCCTGCATGCCGCCGTCGACGCCGAGGATCTGGCCGGTGACGTAGACGGAAAGGTCCGACGCTAGGAATAGGGCCGCGTTGGCCACTTCGTCGGCGCTTCCTGCTCGTCCCATACCGATGCTGGCCATGACCCGGGTGCGGATCGCCTCGTTGTAATGGGCGGTCATTGCGGTATCGATGAAACCTGGCGCGATTGCGTTCACACGGATGTGTTTCGGCGCCAGTTCCCGCGCGGCGGATTTGGTTGCCCCGATGACGGCAGCCTTGCTTGCTGCGTACAAAGTCTGATTCGCGCCGCCTGCTACGCCGATGATGCTCGTGAGGTTGATGATACTGCCGCTGCCATGGCGTGCCATCAATCGCGCCGCATACTGCATGTGGTGGATCGTTGCGGCTACATTAACCTGCAGGGTGTGGTCGATTGCCTCTGCGCTGATCATGCCCAGCGGTGCGTCCTGCATGATGCCGCCTGCGTTGACGAGAATATCCATGCGCTTGTACGTGTTCGCAAAGCCTTTCAGCGCCGCGTTGATCGCATCAGGATCTTCGAGGTCATAAGCCAGTGTCGTCAGAGGGGAGAGCCCTTCGGCCCGCAGCGTCTCGATTTGCGCGGCAAGACGCTCGGCATTGCGCGATGCCAGCGCGACGCGTGCGCCTTGCTTCATCAGCTTGCGCGCGATGGCGCCGCCGATGCCACCGGTGGCGCCGGTTACGAGTGCGATACGGTCACTCAGATTCAAGCTAGTGTCGGAATGCATGGGGCGACAGGTATTCGATGGCGTCGGAGAGGCGCTCGATCCGAGCACTGGCGTGTGGATCATCTGGCGCACGGTGCAGCGGATCGTACAGCAATCGGCATCCTACGCCTGCGCGCGATCCAGCCTCGGTATCACTTGGTTTGTCTCCGACCAGGACCGAGGCGGCGAGATCGATTTTTAGCTCGTCGCGTGCGCGGAACAACATGCCAGGGGCCGGTTTGCGGTCCGGGGATTCACGACGGTAGGTACCGAGGCCATGCTGCGGATGACAGGGACAGTGATACACCGCAGACAGCGGAGCGCCGGCTTCCGCGAACTGGGTGCGCATCCACTGCATCAACGTATTGAACTGCGCCTCGCTGAAGTAGCCACGACCGATCCCAGCCTGATTGGTGACGATGACAATGCGGTAGGCACTGGCGTGCGCGGCCCGCGCAAGTTCGAAGATGCCTGGGATAAAACGGATGTCTTCGGCCCGATGGACATAGCCCGGGTCTTCGTTGATCACGCCGTCGCGATCAAGGAACAGGGCGCCACCGTGGCTCATACGACGTGCGCGAAGAATTTGGCGCCGGCGGCATAGGTTTCCGGTGTCCCGATGTCGATGAAGGGTCGTGACTCACATCGCACGGCAATGCGTCCGTCCGTATAGGCGGGGAACACTTCCCGTTCGAGCGATACCGGCTGGCCGGCGGGTATTGCGGCGATGACTTCATGCTCTAGGAAGTAGATTCCGGCATTGATCCAGCCGCAGCCTCCGGTGTTTTGTTTCTCACGGAAAGCGCTGACGTATCGCCCATCCCGATCGAACTCAAGCGCGCCGTAGCGCGAAACGTCTGTGACCTGTACGGCGCTGAGCGTAATGGCGGCACGCGCGGCACGATGCGTAGCCAGCAGGGCTGCAAGATCTGCATCGACGAACGAGTCCCCGTTCATCACGAGTACCGACGTGCTCTCAAGCAAAGGCAGTGCATGCCTCAGTGCACCACCGGTGCCAAGCGGTGTTGGTTCTACCGACGAGAGTATCTGCGGGCCACGCTCGCAGCGCCACTGGTCCAAGATCGGCGCAGCGGAGTCGGCGAGATGGCCCAGCGCGAAAACGATCCGCCGAACCCCTGCACGCCGCAACTGTCGAAAGATCCGTGCTGCGAAGGGCTCGCTCCCTACCGCCGCAAACGCCTTCTGGCGGTCAGCAACGACGCTACGCAGCCGCGTACCGAGACCACCGGCAAGGACAACCGCATCGATCCCTGAGAGCTCAAGCGAGTTCATCATCGAAGGGTGCGTAGTAGACAATTTGGCTGCCTTGCGTGTCGAAGCGGAAGGGCACGCAGAGCAAGTGCCCGAGCGCTTCGCGGATCGCCGCGTGGCGCTCGGGTTCGGCGATGAACAGCATGAAGCCGCCACCGCCCGCACCCAAGAGTTTGCCGCCCGCCGCGCCGGCCTTGATGCCGGTTTCGTAGATTTGGTCGATGGTATTCGTGCTGATCAGGTGCGACAGCTGTTTCTTTACTTGCCACTGTTCATCCAGCAAGCGACCGAGCTCAGTAATCGGTTGATCCACGTTGACGAGAATCCGAACCGATTCGTCGACGATCTCGCTCATGCGCCACAACTCGGTCGCCTTCTTCGGCGTCGCCTTGACCTGCTCCGCAGCGATCTCGCTAGCCTGGCGCTGGAGGCCGGTGAAGAACAGCAGTAAATGCTTTTGCAGGTCAGCCAAGCGCGAAGCAGACAGGATCACCGGTTCGACCAACACTTCCTGCTGGCCACCGAAGTGGATCAGGTTGAGGCCGCCAAAGGCCGCAGCCGTCTGATCCTGCGAGCCGACCTGTTCATGCAGGATATTCTGCTCGATGTGGATCGCCTTGACCGCCAGTTCGCGCTTGGTCGGCATGCTGTGCGTGAGCGCATGCAGGCTATGCAGCATGCCGACGGTGAAGCTGGAACTCGAGCCGAGCCCGGACATCGCGGGCAGATCGCCGTGATGCACGATGTCGATGCCGCGCTCGATGCCCATGTAGCGCAGGCACTCGCGGATTGCCGGGTGCTTGATGTCGTCGAGGCAATTCACCTCTTCGCGCTTGTAATAGCGGATGCGGTACTTGTAGTCGAAGAAGGGCGGCAGGTAGCGCAGCGTGATGAAGTTGTACTTGTTGATCGAGGTGCTGAGCACCTTGCCGCCGTGCTCGCGGTACCACACCGGGTAGTCGGTGCCGCCACCGAAGAATGAGATGCGGAGCGGGGTCCGGCAGATGATCATGGCAGTCCCCTCAAGCGAGCGCGGCGTGATGTTGCAGGATGCGATCGAGCACCTGCGCGCGGCCGATGCCGGCAGCGTCGTGGATCTGGTCGCGCGAACCGATCTCGAAGATGTAGCGATCACCGACGCCCATCGCTTCGAGCTTGCCGCCGGCCATGCGCCGCAGCGTGTTCTCGATGCTGCGATCGAGCACCGCCTCTTGAAGCAGCAGCGTGCGTGGTACGTGTGCAAGCTCGGCTTCCAGCGCAGCGGTGTCAACGCAGTTGTAGGCGACGAGATCGATCAGCAGCGGATCGATGCCTTCTGCGCGGAGTTCGGGCAGCAGGCTCCATGCGACATGGCTCATGTAGCCGGTGCTGACGATGGCCAGATCGCGACCGGCGTTCAGCACCCGGAAGCCGCGCTCGATCAGGCCATCGTTGCCAGCGTCGCACACCGGTTCGTGCGGCTTGGCGTCGAAGCGCAAGTATTTGATGCCTGGCTTGGCGAGACAGTGCTTTGCAAACAGTGGCGCCTGGGTGTGGTCGCTGAGCGAATACACCGACAGGTTCGGCAGCGCCGACATTACCGCGAGGTCTTCGATGCAGTGATGCGTCGGGCCGGAAACGTCGTAGCTGAAGCCTGCGCCAACACCAACCAGCGTCACGTTCATCGGCCGCAGTTGCGACAGGATCGCGAGGCTCACGCGGATCTGCTCGAAGCAGCGCATCGTGATGAAGGGGGCGATGGCGTAGCCGATCACCCGGAAGCCCTCGAGCGCGAAGCCGGTCGCGAGGTTGATCAGGTTCTGTTCGGCGATGCCGACGTTGACGAAGCGGTCCGAGAACTCGGCGCGGATTGCGTCGATCGCTGGCGCACCGAAGTCGGCCGACAGCAGCACGACGTCGGGCGAAGCCTGCATTTCTTCGAGCACCGTCGCGAGGAAGGTGTCGCGCATCGTGGTCTTCATGGCGCAGCTCCGTCGCCGAGGATCGCGTCGATCTCCGCGCGACCGACGCCCATCACATGTGCAAGCGGTGCGTTCTCGAGCGATGCGACGCCCTTGCCCTTGAGCGTATTGGCAATCAGCACTTTCGGCTTGGGCGAATCGGAGGCGAGCAGCGCCTCGAAACCGGCGAGCAGCTGCGCGACGTCGTGGCCGTCTTCGACGGTATGTGTTTGCCAGCCGAAGGCGGCGAACTTGGCATCGAGCGGGTTCAGATTCACGACGCTGTCGGTGTAGCCGAGCATCTGGCGACCGTTGCAATCGACCATCGCGATCAGGTTCTTCAGCTGGTGGTGCGCAGCGAACATCAACGCTTCCCACACTGCGCCTTCGTTGAGTTCGCCATCGCCCAGCAGCACAAAGGTTCGCTGCGCTTTGCCCTTCGTGCGCAGCGCCAGCGCCGTGCCGCTACCCACGCCGAGGCCGTGGCCGAGCGATCCGTTGATCGTCTCGTAGCCGGGGATGATCGGGTCCGGAATTCCGCCGAGGAAGCTACCGGGTTTGCACACGGTTTCGAGCGCAGCCATAGGGAAGTAGCCACAATCGGCGAGGATCGGGTACATGCAGATCGATCCGTGGCCCTTGCTGATAATGATTCGGTCTCGCTCGGCGTGGAGCGGCTCGTCGGGCGTGATTCGGGCGATGCCGCTGTAGTAAAGCACTGTCAGCAACTCGACCGCCGACAGCGAGGATGCGACGCGGGTTTCCGGTGCGCGGCGGTGGATCGCCAGGGTTTGCTCGCGCACCCAGCGTGCCTTGTCGGCGAGCAGATGCGCACGCGTGGCGGGATCGTGGAATTCGGCTCGAGCGTTCATCTGCATCTCCTCATGCCGTAACCGGCGCTTCTTCGAGCAGCTTGCGACGCAGTTTGATCGAAAGCACTTCGTCGAGGTGGTCGAGCACCGGCTGGCCAAACTTCTCCAGCACCATGTCGCGGTAGCGCGACGAGCTGAAATAGGTGTTGAACGCATGGTCGCGGAAGGCGAGGATCTCGGCCGCACTCAACGCCTTGTTGGCGAGCGGCATGGTGTCCCACGCGTGTTGCGAGTAGGCGCCCCAGTGAGGCGGCAGGGCGATGCCTTCGCGCTTGGCCATGGTGTAGAGCTGCGAGCCGGGGTAGGCCATCGCCGAATAGAAATTAGCAAACTCGCAGTTGAGTTCTAGCGCCAGATCTAGTGTCGCCTGCATCGATTCGTGCGTGTCGTCGGGCAGACCGAAGATGTAGTTGCCCATCACGCGGATGCCATGCGCTTGGATCTTGCGCACGATGTCGATAATCTCGTTGGAGCCGAAAGACTTCTCGGCGCCGTCACGCACATGCTCGCTGCCGCTCTCGATGCCCAGGCACAGCCAGTTGAAGCCGGCGGCGCGCAGCTTGCCCAGCATGTCGTCCTTCACCGTGTCGACACGCGCATAGGCCCAGATGTTCAGATCATAGCCACGTTCGATCAGCAGGTCGCAGATCCCTTCGACGTGACGACGGTTGAGCACGAACATCTCGTCGACGAACTTGATGTTCTTCACCCCGTAGGTCTTCACCAGATGGTCGATTTCTGCGACCACGGTTTCGGGCCTCCACATGCGGTAGGCGTTCTTGCCGAAGGGGGCGTTGATGCAGCAGAAGTTGCACTTGAAGGGGCAACCCAGGCTGGTATGGATCGACGCGTAGGGCGTGCGCTGGTCAATGTGGTCGAAGCAGTGCCAGTTGTGTGCGCGGTAGCGCGACATGTCGAGCAGATCCCAGGCAATGCCGGGCATCTCTGTATCTAGGTCAGCCACCAGGGCTTCAGCCGATTGCGGCGCCATCACCAGCTTGCCTCGCTTCCACCAAAGCGAGGGGATGTCTGAGAAGTCGGTCGTGCCCGCATCGAGCGCTTCGACCGTCTTCAGGATCGTGACCGGGCCTTCCAGACTGCAGACAAAGTCGACCTGCTCTTCACGCATGGTCAGGTCGGGCAGGGCGGCGGGGTGCGTGCCGGTCATCATCACCGGCACAGCCGATTGCGCCTTGATCAGCCGCGCGATCTTGCCGGCCGAGGGCATGTTCTGGGTGGATGCGGAGGGCTGCAGGCCATACACCACCAGCACAACCAGCTTTGGCGCGTACTGTGCCAGCATGTTCGTGACAGCCTGCTCGGCCGATTCGCGGGTGGCCGGCACATCGTAGATCGCGACGCGCTTGCCTTTCTTGCGCAGGTAGGTCGCAAACAGGCCGGCGAATACCGGCGGCTCGATGGCGGCAATAGTCTCGCCCAAGCCCTGATAGGTGCCGCGATGATCGCCCGGGTTGATCAGCAGGACGTCGATGGTGTCAGCCATGCTGGCCTCCCTTGTTCAGCGAGTAGCGCAGCCACGCGATGTTGGTGGCCGGGTCTTCGATCTCGCCACGGGCGAGCATTTCGCGTACCTCGGCTTCGGGCAGCCAGTCGAACCCGGTGTGGCCCATTTCCGGGCCAGCCGCACCAAAGGCACCCGGCAGGTGCGCCACGAATAGCGCCACGCGCGCCTGCAGCAGCGCGGCCTCGGGTGTGAAGTAGCCGAGCGGTTCCAGGTGTGCGGCGTCGATGACGATGCCGGTTTCTTCCACCAGTTCGCGCTGCGCGGCGGCCAGTGCCGATTCGCCCTCGTCGATGAATCCGCGCGGGATTTCGTAACCGCTGCGACCGAGCGGGTGACGCCACACCTTCAGCAGGCCGACTTTCCCGACCGCCAGCAGCAGGATGCAGACGCCGCCGAGTTGATCGGCGCCGAGCGCCTTGGGCACGACGGCAAGGAAACTGCCAACCTCCTCCCCGTTGGAACTGCGGATGTGATCTAAGCAGATGCGGTACACCGTGTTCTGCGCGATTTCCTTGCGAGCGAGGAGGGTGATCGGCGTGTCAGACATTGCCGTACTGCGTGTTCTTCAGCATCTGGTAGCCCTTGATCAGCTCGCGGATGCCGTCATCGAGCGTATAGGCGGTGCGGTAACCGGTGGCCTCGACCTTTTCGTTCGACACGATGTAGTTGCGCTGATCCGGGTCTTTGCCCAGCGGCGCTTCGAGGAAGGTGAAGTCCGGCACCTGCAGTGCGATGCGCTGGCAGAGTTCCAGTTTGGAAATGTTCGCACTGGAAAGCCCAATGTTGTAGATCTGGCCGCGCATCGTTTCGAAATTGTCGAAGCCGTGGATGAAGGCACGCACCACATCTCGAACGTGAATGTAGTTGCGCTTGAAGTGGGCTTCGAACAGCACGATGAAGCGGTCGTTGACTGCACGGTAGGTGAAGTCGTTCACCAGCAGGTCGATGCGCATGCGCGGCGACATGCCGAACACGGTGGCAAGGCGGAAGCTGATCGCATTCGGGTGTTGAAGCAGCATCTGCTCCACCTTAACCTTCTCTATCGCATAGAGCGAGATCGGCTTCAGTGGTGAGTTCTCGTCGCAGTAGTTGTTCTCGTCGCCGGTGCCGTAGGCCGAGTTCGTCGTTGGCATCACGATGCGCTGCTCCTGGCTCACGTGCCGCAGCATCATCTCGATCGCATCGTGGTTGGTGCTCGAAGCGCCGACCGGGTCGCGCGCGCAGAGCGGCGCGCCGACATAGGCGGCAAGCGGGATGATCACATCGGCCTTGGCGATGAGCGGCTTCATCACGTTCTCGATGCGCACATCACCGCGCACCAGATCGAACTTCGGGTGCGCGCAGACATGGCCGAGGCTGGCCTGCTTGTACATGAAATTGTCGACCACGGTGACTTCGTGGCCAGCCGCCAACAATTCGGGGACGAGCACGGAGCCGATGTAGCCGGCGCCGCCGGTAACCAGGATCTTCATGGTGTGTCTTAGCCTTTTACGCGTTAGCGGGTTGCGGTGTCCAGCACACGCTGCAGGGTGTCGATACGATCGCGCAAATCGAAGGGATGATTACCGACGAAAAAGCCCCGATCATGGGCGGTATTCGCGTTGATGATCTCTCCAACGCAGTCGTAGTCGTAGTACTTGATCGCGTCGTGGCGCAGGAAGTTGCCGCCGGTGATGATGCGGAAGCCGATGCCCGCGTCCTTCATCGAGCGCATCACATGGCGCCGGTCGAGGTCCATCGCTGGGTTCAGGATCAGCGTGAAGGAGAACCAGCTCGATTCGCCGTTCTCGCGCTGGATGATGAAGCGCGGGTCGTTCGCGAACAATGCCTGGAAGTGGCGCGCGTTGGCGCGGCGCGCGGCGGTGAAGCCGTCCAGCTTGTTCAGTTGTTCCAGCCCGACGGCGCCGGAAAGCTCCAGCGGGCGCACGTTGTAGCCCGGCACGATGAAGCGGTAGGCCTCGAAGAAGTCGTCGTCGCGCTTCTCGTAC
This sequence comes from Pseudomonadota bacterium, assembly GCA_021803785.1. GTDB lineage: Bacteria > Pseudomonadota > Gammaproteobacteria > Burkholderiales > Rhodocyclaceae > Niveibacterium. The sequence continues at coordinate 8,866 of JAJZLD010000023.1, forward strand.
AAGGGGCTGCCCGGCGGCTGGTCGCGCGTCCAGCCGTGGTTGCGGATCGCACGGCATAGCGCGAAGAGCTCGTCGTCGTCGGTCAGGATCATCCCGCCTTCCATCGTCGAGATGTGGTGCGAGAAGAAAAAGCTGAAGGTGTTGATATCGCCGAAGGTGCCGGTGTAACGGCCGTCCACCTTCGCGTCCATCGATTCGCAGTTGTCCTCGAACAGATAGAGGCCATGCTTGTCGCAGAAGGCGCGCAAGGTGGGCAGCTCGGCCGGGTTGCCCAGAATGCTCACCGCCATCACTGCGCGGGTCCGCGGTGTCAGCGCGGCTTCGAGCTGGCTGACGTCGATGTTCAGCGTCTGCAGATCGACGTCCACGAAACGCAGCTTGAGGCCGTACTGCTGCAGCGGGTGGAAGGTGGTCGACCACGAGATCGCGGGTACGATGATTTCGTCGCCACGCTGCAGCGGCTTGTGTTGCTTGAACGAGAGCGCCGCCACGCCGACCAGATTGGCTGACGAGCCCGAGTTGACCATCACCGCATGGCGCTTGCCAAAGCGCGCTGCGAAAGCCTCCTCGAAGCGGCGCACGTTCTCGCCCATCGTGAACATGCCGCTGTCGATGACGCGGTGGAGCGCCGCGATTTCCTCGGCGCCCCAGGTGCTTGCTGCCAGTTCGTAATACATGTCGCGTTCCGTTTGTTCGGGGATCAGTCGTTTGCCGGGTAACGGGCCCGATAGTCCGCCAGCGCAAGTCGCAGTCCCTCGTCGAGCGAGACTTTCGCTTGCCAACCCAGCGCAGCCATCCGGGAATTGTCGAGCAGCTTGCGCGGCACGCCGTCCGGTTTCGCAGGGTCGGTACGAATCTCACCCGTATAACCCACGATATCGGCAACTTTCTGCGCCAGCTTGAGGATGGAGATTTCCGTGCCGCCGCCGATGTTGATGACCGGGTAGCGGCTGGCGGCGAGCAGTGCGTCGAATTGAGCGTCCGGCAGATCGGCAAGAAGGTGAATCGCAGCGGCGCAGTCATCCACGTAGAGGAGTTCGCGTAAGGGCGAACCAGATCCCCAGATGGTTTCCACTGGCGTACGGTCTTTTGCGGCTTTCACGAAGCGCCGGATCATCGCGGCAGCGACATGCGAGTTAGCCGGGTCGTAGTTGTCGCCCGGGCCGTACAGGCTGGTCGGCATGACCGCGAGGTAGCGCGTGCCGTACTGCTGATTGCAGGCGCGGCAGAGTTCTATTGCCGCCAGCTTGGCCATGGCGAAGGCTGAATTGGTGGGCTCCACCTCGCCATGAAACAGACTTGATTCGGCTATTGGCTGTGGTGCCGCGCGGGGGTAAGAGCAATTCGACCCCACGAAGATCAAACGTTCCACGCCAGCGCGCCGCGCCGACTCGATCACGTTGGTATAGATCGCGAGGTTGTCGGCAAGGAACTCGACCGGGTAGGTGGAATTGGGATGAATGCCACCGACGCGGGCGGCCGCAAGGATTACGCGGCTTGGGCGCTCTGCCTGCATGAACTGCTCGACAGCGGCCGCGTCGCGCAAATCGAGCGCATTGCGTGTAGGCAGGAGTAAAGTGCCGTGGGTTCGAGCTAAGCGCACCAGAGAACTGCCCAACAAACCGCGATGGCCTGCAATGAAGGTTCTACCTGAAGTTGAGTTCAATGCTGTGGTCATGCGTTGAGCCCTCGCGCTTTGAGCAGGGCCAGCAGGCCTGTTTCAAGGGGAATCTGCGGCGACCAGCCGGGCAAGGGATTGTCTGGTCGCCAAGGCTGCATCGTTTCCCTCGGGCGATAAGGGCGCGCGCCCCAGCGCGCGTGCAGCGTGTGCCCGGAAAGCGTGGACAGCCGTTCGGCCAGCGTCTGCAAGGTGATCGCTGCGGCCGAGGAAACACCAAACGCAGCGTGCGTGCTGGGCTGCCTGCCTTCCAGCAGCTTGGAGGCCTGGATGAATGCATCGCAGACGTCGTGGACGTGCACCAGATCGACGTATTGTCCGCCCGGACTGAGGTCGATGGGCCTGTCATGCAGCAGCGCATCCGCTAACTGATTGATGAGCTTGGGGCGGGGATCGTCCGGCCCGTAAACGTCGGCGAGTTCCAGCGTTACGGCCTTGAATCCGTATAGCTCGGTATAGCCGCTGAGCACGTCGGCGAACGCCTGCTTCAAGGCTGCATAGAGGCAGTACGGGTTGTAGGGCCGATTCTCATGGTGCTGCCAGTAAGTGCCGGCGCTGATGATCCGCGTGACACCGGCTTGCCGCATGGCCTCCAGAACCTGGGTTCCGAACAGCACGCCCGCCGTCACCATCGGCGTGATGTCTCCGACATCGTGGCTGTGGCGTACCTCCGCGGCGAGGTGAAAGACGACGTCTGGCTGTATCGCCGCAAGGATCTCGCAGACGCGCTCGGTGGTGCCATCAAGGCTGTGCCAATGGGACGCGGGCTGTACGTCGTTCGGCTGTGCGCGCGTCAGCGCGTGTACCGTCCAGCCTGCCGCAGCAAGGCGAGCGACCAGATGGCGCCCCAGGTAACCGGTCGCGCCGGTGACCAAAGCAATCCGGGGTTTGGGCGTCGCGGACAGCATCGTCACAGGCCGACACCGAACCAGGTGCCCACCTCGAGCGCAGCAATCGGGCGATCAAAGTGCTGAGGAATGATCGCCTTCATCGAAGCCATGCGACTCGGCCACGCCTGGTTCGTGTAATTGACTGGCAGCGCGGAGAGAATCCGATTGGCGACCGCGCCTTTCCCGATCAGCGCGCTCAGGCGCGAGAGCCCTTGCACCAGCACCGCCGGGGGATCGCGCAGCTCCGAAAAGGGTAGGTCACGGTGAGTTTCGGCCCACCGGATCAGATCCTTCACCTCGTCTGTCTCGCCGCGCGTGGTGATCAGCTCATCGACGGATGCTTCGATGCACCGCAGGGCTTCCTCGCTCAGATGGTCAATCTCGGACTGCCAAGCCTCACGCAGAAGCCGCTTCACACACTGCTGATAGAACGCATCACCGAGGCTCATTACGGTTCTCCCGGTTCGGGTGCAATTGAGTTGGCGTCACTGCGGCTTGGCAGTGCGCTGGAAAAGAACGATCTGGTAGATGTCCAACAGGAACGCGCGCTCCAGCCTGAGCGTGGTGCAGCCTTCGTTCTCGAAGAGCGTTTGCAGCTCGGCTTCGGTGAGCCAGTCTTCCGTCGGTTGCTGTGGCTTGCCGTACTGGGCGGTCCATTGGTCGTAGATGTCCTTGCGCGGTGTCGTGAGGATCAGGTGGCCGCCGGGCTTGACCAGGCCGACCAGCCCGCGGGCAAAAACATCCTTGTAGGCGTAGGGTACATGCTCGATGACCTCGGAGCAGACGAGCAGGTCATAGCGGCCGGCGTGCCCGAGGAAGTGCAGCACTTCTGCGCTGCCGGTGAGGAAGTCGAGATCCGGGAACAGCTTGCGTGCGTGTGCGATCACGTCGCCGACGGGTTCGGTGCCGAGCACCTTGCCATAGTCGCGCAGCAGGTTGGCGAGCCAGCCACGGCCGCAACCGATCTCGACGATCTCGCGAGACTGCCCTGCCGCAGGCGCCGAGTATTCAACCAGTTGCTGGATTTTCTCCCACCGGGCGCGCTCGTCGCCATTGGGAGTCGGGCGTGACCAGCTGGGCACTTCGGCAAAAAAGTGGCGGTAGTAGCGCGACTCTTCGACGTCGGGCTTGTAGCCGATGTCGCTGAAGAAGTCCGGCGCCGTGCCGGTTTCGATCCAGATCTGGTACTGACGCATGCGGATGCGGCTGGTGTGGCGGACCAGCAGCGTATTGCGAGCGGCCGTGGCGAGTTCATTGCGCCATGCGGGTTCGTCGCGGAGACGTTCGAGCTGTGATCTCAGGCTTTCGGGCGAATCGAACAGCACGATTTCTTCGTCAGCAGCAAAGAGTCGTGCGCAGTCGGCGCGATCCTCGGGTAACCAGCTGACTGCCGGCGTCGCTGCCGCCATTGATTCGGTGACGCGGCCGGCGTAGGCGCGCAGCATCGAAGGCAGATTGACGTTGGCGAAGCCCATGCGGATGCCGTCCAGATGCAGCACAAACAGCGCCTCGCGCAGGGCCCGCAAACCGGTGGTGAACGCATCCAGATCGGCGCGCGATGGCGTATCCGAGAGCAGCATCGTACGGGCTTCGGCATGCAACTGGTCGAAGCGGGCGGGCAGATCGGTGTCGCGTTCCGGCAGGTGTGGGCGGGTCAGAAGCGGTGCCAGCACGGGGTCGTCGAGGTAGGGCTTGCGCGGGCCGTACTTGTTGCCGATGAATGCGGCCTGTGGCACATCCGGCGCTTCGTCGAAGCGGACAAAACGTTCGGGCACCATCACCACGTTCCAGGTGGCGGGGATACCCAATTCCTCGGTGATCGTCGGCGCATCCAGCTCGTCCGCCACAAGCGCGTGCGTGCAGTGGCGCAGCTGGTCGAAGACTTCGAGCTTTCGCTGCGCGAACTGAGGGAACTCCGTCGCTTCGGCTTCGCTGACCGAAAGGCTTTCCATCACCACGCCGACGCGCACCGGCGCGACTTGCTTCAACCAATGCCAGAAGGCCTCGTCATAGCGCGTATGCACGCACCAGACCCAGGCCTCGTCAAAGGTTTCGCCATCGAGCAGGGCGGGGGCATGGTGGAGGTAGCTATCCGCGGCGTCAGGATCACGGCCCCAGAGCGCCGGGAGCAGGGTGCAGCGGTGCCCGTTTTCAACCAGACCATCGTGAAAGGCATAGGCTCCGGTGTAGGACCAGGCGCGCGCTTGCGTCCAGTTGTCGAACTCCAGCATGACCAGCAGTACGTTCTTCGACATCGATCAGGCCTCGTGTTCTGGTGTTTGTTCGATTTCTCGCAGCAACGCTGCGATCTCGGGCTCGCGCTCCTCCTGTTCGTGCAGGGGACGAAAGCCGACATGGTGCTTCGCCTGGCGCAGCAATACGCGCGCGAGAGGTTTGTCTGACCTCATTGCCGCACGCGCCCATGCAATCAGTGCGCCCACATGGCCGGGGTCGAGATCCAGCAAGCGCTGCGCGGTGTCGATGATTGCACCGACATCGTCCGCAGCCTGTGCTGAGAGCAGAACGGCGTACAGCTCGCGCGCGCCACCACCACTGGCGCTCAGGCGCTGCAGACCGAGCCGGGCGCGCAGGGTTTCAAGTGTCCGGTGGTCGAGGCGGTGTTCGTGCTGTGCAAGGTGTTCGCGCAGCGCCGCATGCGCTGCAGTGTCGTCGCGCCTGCTGATCTCCTCGATCAGCGGTGCCAGATAGTGCGGAATCAAGCTGCGGCAACGCGCGAGCAAGGCCATGCGCTGCTGCGGGTCGGAAGTGCGTCGTGCTCGTTCGAGCAGCAGCGGAGCGAAATCTTCGACACCGTTGATCAGGGCTTGTTCGTCGACGTGGGCTCCCGCGAGGGCGGCGTCACGCAGGGCTTGCGCCCCGGTGTGCTGGGCGGTCATGAACTCGATGAAGCCACTTTGTAGCGCTTGTTCGCTGAGCAGGCGCATCAGAAGATCAAGCTCGGGCGTCGGTCGCCCGCCGCCCTGGACCAGCAGGCGGTCGGCGCAGTCGGCCAGCGCGTCGAGTTGCGCGCGCGGCAGGGTGGTGTTGAAGGCTTTGCAGGTCCAGGCGAGGGAGAAACTGGTGTCGGGTTGGCGCTCAATCAGCACGCCACGCGAATACCCGGCACCGAGGTGATCGCGCAGGTAGTCGGCAGCCGAAAGCGGTTTGATGTGGATGCCGAGCACGCGCGGCCAGCTCAGCAAGCTTCCGCCGCGCGCGAAGAAGCGGTAGCCGAACTCCACGTCTTCACAGCCGTAGCGGGTAAAGCCCTCGTCGAACTTCAGATCACTGAGGGCGGCTGCCTTGAAGCTGGTGAATCCGCCCATGAAATTCGCGTGGGGCCGCCCCTCCGGCACCGTATGAAAGACGTTCCAGTTGCCGCGGGTCTCGAACCATTCGGTCAGCGCAGACTGGTGGGGGCTGCCACGCCAGGTGACGCAGCCCATCATCATGGCCAGCGGATCGGGGTGTTGGTTGTGGAAATCGACGACTGCCTGCGCAAAGCCCACTGCGGGCACGATGTCGTCGTCGATGAACATTCCGAGCGAGGTCGCCATTGCGGCCGCACCGGTGTTACGGCCGGCGGACAGGCCACGATTGCGCTCGTGGACGCGCAAACTTGCCCCGCGCGCAAGGATGGCTTGGGCTTGCGCTTGAGACGGCGCTTGATGGCCGTCCCAAACGACAATGCTGGTCAGCTTTTCTGCCTGCAGCACACCCAGTATCCGATCGAGCAGTCCGATATCGCGCCCGAGGGTCGGTATCGCAATGCTCAGGTCTTCACGGCGATACATGGGCTGCCCCCTGCGCCGGCCAAAGGCTCGCGAGTACGCGTTCCGTCCAGCCACGAGCGTTCATCCGGGCCCGCCATATCTCTTGGCCGCGCGCCACGGCCGCATGGCGTGCTGCATCGTCGGCCAGGTAATGGTCGATCAGCGCGAACAATTCGTCCTCGCCGCGAAAGTATTCGACCCCCTCGCCGGGTGCAAGGATCAGGCGCGTCTCCGGATTGTCTTCTTCGAGCAATAGCACGCCGCAACCCAGCGCTTCGCGCACCTTGCCCTTGCACTGAGTGCGGAACGGGTAGGTCTGGGTGTTCACGCAGATCTTCGTGCGACGCAGTGCCGCAGCGTAGTCGGCCACGGGTAGCGGCGCGCGGTCTTGCTCATACACGCCGCCGAGGTGATGAAAGCGCTCACCGTAGCGGGCCGCAAGCCGGTCGATCCACTCCCGGCGGCGCCCGACCGAGCTTCCGAACAACGCGATGTCATAAAGGGGCGGGACGTCCGGTTGCGGGTAGAAGAGGGCGGGGTCGAACACCGTGGGGTGGAAGATCACCCGTTCGGTGTGGCGGTGGTGCTGGTAGGGCGGTTCGTGCGCCTTCATCCTCGCCAGCCGGGTGCCGTTGGAGTTCTCGATCACCAGATCAGCCCAGCCAAGGCTCGCGCGCTCGTAATCGAGATAGCTGCCATGCGCTGCGGCTTCGTCGTAGTCCCACCATACGGTGACGATCTTCATGCCGGGGCAAAGCGTCCGCGCGGTGTCGAACACTTCCGGGGTGAGGTTCTCGTGCGGGTGAACCGGCGTGTGTACCAGCAGGTCCGGTTGGAAGCTACGCACCGACTCAAGAATCTCTTGCTCCCAAAGGCCGCGAAGCTCGCCGTCCGGGTTGCGGCCGTAGAGGGTGTGCAGCGTGATCCGGTCGCCGTGCAGTGCGCGCAGATCCGATTCGATGCCTTCTTCGTAGGCGCGACTCGAGATCACGACGTGCCTTGCGTGCTTGGGGATGTCGCGCGGGCTTATCACCGGTAGGCCCATGCGCTCGCCGCCTTGCAGGCTTTCGTCGCGGTCCGCAAGCGCCACGATCGGCAGGCGTCCAAGCTCCGCCATGAACTGCCTCGTGTGGGCACCAGCGCCGTAGATTACACATGGGGCTCCGGCGCTCGCGTATGAGATTTCATCGATGCGTCGCGCGATCAGAGCACGGTAATCGTCCGTGTCGCGCCCGAGCGTCACCAACCGGTGCTCGCCAATCAAGCCCGACGCCAGCATTGGCTTCATGACCTCCAGCACACCCGCCGAGTCTGCCAGCGACTTGGTGTCAAAGCGATGGATCACGAAGAGGGTGCGTGGCCTGCGGGTCATTTAGTCAGAGCGCAACGTTGTACTTGCGCACGATCTCTTGCGCTTTGGCGAAGCTGGACATGTCGATTACGTCGTCGGTGTCGAGCATGATGTCGAAGGCCGATTCGATCGCGGCCACGAGTGCCATGTGGGCCACCGAATCCCACTGCGGGATGCTGTTGAAGCGCAGGTCGTCCATCACCTGATCGGGCGGAATCGCCAGCGCGTCGCTGAAAGTCTGTCGGAGTTGCTCCAGTTTGCTCATACGCGTGTCCTGTGTGCGCCGCCAGCGTGTGCCGGGCGCAGCATTACGAAGTGGATGATGCCGCGACAGTGCGCAAGTGGTGGGCGGATAAGACGCGGGAAACCCCGTCATTTATTGCTAACCTTGCGTCGGTCGGGCGTGCAAGATGATCCTTGGAACGCCGCGTCATCGCAACGCCGGGAGCATTTTCATGATTCAGATCGGGCATATCCGGGTCGGGTTGGACTCGACTCCCTTCTTCATCGCCGAGATGAGCGGCAACCACGGCGGTTCGCTCGATCGTGCGCTGGCGATTGTCGATGCGATGGCGGACGCGGGTGCACATGCGCTGAAGTTGCAGACGTACACCGCAGACACGATGACGCTGGATATCGCCGAACGCGAGTTCCTGATCACCGATGCGGAAAACCTTTGGAAGGGCCGCACGCTTTACGATCTGTACCACGAAGCGCACACGCCCTGGGCGTGGCACAAACCGCTGTTCGAGCGGGCACGTTCGCGTGGCATGTTGGCATTCTCGACGCCCTTCGATGCGACGGCGGTCGATTTTCTCGAAACGCTCGATGTGCCCTGCTACAAGGTTGCCTCGTTCGAGAACGTCGACCTGCCGCTGATTCGCAAGGTCGCCGCTACCGGCAAGCCGGTCATCATGTCCACCGGCATGGCGACGCTGCGCGAGATCGGGGAGGCGGTTGAGGCGGCCCGCGATGCGGGGTGTCGCGATCTGGTGCTGCTCAAATGCACCAGCAGTTACCCGGCGCCGCCGGAAGAGAGCCACCTGCG
>JAJZLD010000304.1 GCA_021803785.1 Pseudomonadota bacterium
TTTGGCGCGCCGCCAGCGCCTTGCGTCTTGCTTCACCCATTGGGTGAGTATGCCAAGCACTCCCAACTGCGCGCCACTGCTGGCGTTTCAACCCATCGGAGGGCTTGAAATGCCGGATCTAGGTTGACATGGCGCGCACTGCGATCCGCGACGTGCTGGCGCAGATTCGCGTCCAGTCCGCGCGCATGCGCGAGGGCGCGTCGACGATCGCGGCGGTGTCGGGCGAGGTTGCGGAACTGGCGCAGCAGCAGGTGGACGCCACGTCTAGCATGGCCTCCGCAGTCGAAGAGATGACCGTGAGCATCGGGCATATCTCCGAATCGGCTCATGACACGCAGACCTACTCGGCGGAGGCAGCGCGGCTGGCACAGGAAGGCCAGAGCCAGGTGGAGCTTGCACGCGAAGGCATCCAGGCGCTATCCGGCACGGTGGCGAACGCGGCGACTCGGATCGAAGTGCTCGCACAACGTGCCAGCCAAATCGGCGGAATCGCGTCGGTAATCAAGGACATTGCGGGGCAGACCAATCTCCTTGCGCTCAACGCAGCGATCGAAGCCGCGCGTGCCGGGGAACAGGGGCGTGGTTTCGCCGTGGTTGCGGATGAGGTGCGCAAGCTCGCCGAACGTACCGCTGCGGCGACCGTTGAAATCGAGACGATGATCCAGTCGATCCAGAGCGAGACCGGTGCGGTGACCGATGTCATGCAGGCCGCAATGCCACAGGCCGACGAAGGCGTGCGGCTGGCCAGTGGCGCCGCTGAGGTGCTGCGTGCGATTCGCGACGGCGCGACTCACACGCTTGAGCGCATCCGTGACGTCGCCGACGCGACCCGCGAGCAGAGCGAGGCCTCGACCAGCATTGCTCAGCGGGTTGAAGAGATTGCGCGGATGATCGAGCAGACCAACGGCCGCATGCAGGACACTGCGGGCACCGCACGGATGCTGTCGGCCATTGCCGACGCGCTGGATGCGCAAGTGGCCTACTTCAAAACCTGACGCGAACTCGCGGTGGCTTCGGCGCTGGTGGCGCGTGGCGGCTAGTCCGTCAGCAACACCGGCCCGCCCTTGGTGAGCGCGCCGCGCGCACAAAACTTCACCAATTGGCGTTACCGGCATCGTAGCGTGGTCGACGAAGCGGAAGATGCGTGCTTGACGGGATTCGTAGGCCCACCGCGCACACGCTACGCCAGTTTCGGGTCAAATCCGCGCAATCCGGCGCGGATTTGATCGCTTTTGGCCAAGCATTTCCTGCGCAGCGCACGACATGCGCTGATCCGCCTTTCCCTAACCGAGAAACATTTTGTAGGCCGGGTTGTTGGTCTCGTCGACGTACTCGTAGCCGAGCTTGTCGAGGAAGGCCGAGAACTCCGCGTCGTCCTGAGGCGGCACCTGGATGCCGACCAGCACGCGGCCGTAATCCGCGCCGTGGTTACGGTAGTGGAACAGCGAGATGTTCCAGTCCGAACGCATGTGGTTCAGGAAGGTCATCAGCGCGCCCGGCCGTTCCGGAAAGATGAAGCGCAGCACGCGTTCGTGATCCGCGGCCGGCGCGTGGCCGCCAACCATGTGCCGCACATGCAGCTTGGCCATCTCGTCGTCGGTCAGATCGAGCGTGTCGAGATCGTGGCGACGAAGGGTTTCGACGAGCTTCAGTGATTCGGCGCGCGAATGCACCTGTACGCCGACAAACACGTGCGCGCGCTCGCTGTCGCCGTAGCGGTAGTTGAATTCGGTGATGTTGCGGTTGCCGAGCAGGGTGCAGAACTTGCGGAAGCTGCCGGCCTTCTCGGGAATCGTCACCGCCAGCACGGCTTCACGCTGCTCGCCGATCTCGGCGCGCTCGGCGACGAAGCGCAGGCGGTCGAAATTGGTGTTGGCGCCTGATGCCACCGCGACCAGCGTCTTGTCGCGCAGCTTGTGCTGCGCGGCGTAGGCTTTGGCGCCGGCGATCGCGAGCGCGCCGGAGGGTTCCAGGATCGAGCGGGTGTCTTCGAACACATCCTTGATTGCCGCGCAGATCGCGTCGGTGTCGACCAGGATCACCTCGTCGACCAGATCCTTGCACAGGCGGAAGGTCTCTTCGCCAACCAGCTTCACCGCGGTGCCGTCAGCGAAGAGGCCGACGTGGTCGAGCCGGACCCGCTCACCGGCAGCCAAGGAGCGCGCCATCGCGTCGGCATCATAGGTTTCGACGCCGATGATCTTCGTCTCCGGACGCAGGCGCTTGATGTAGGCCGCTACGCCGGCGATCAGCCCGCCGCCGCCGATCGCGCAGAACACCGCATGGATTGGCTTCGGGTGCTGACGCAGGATCTCCATGCCGATCGTGCCCTGGCCGGCGATCACGTCCGGATCGTCGAACGGATGCACGAAGGTCAGCTTCTCCGCTTGCTCCAGCTCTTTCGCGTGGCCGTAGGCCTCGTCGTACGAGGTGCCGTGCAGCACCACCTCACCGCCGCGCGCGCGCACCGCATCGACCTTGATTGCCGGCGTTGTGGCAGGCATCACGATTACGGCGCGGATGCCCATCTTGGCGGCCGACAATGCAACGCCCTGCGCATGGTTGCCGGCCGAAGCGCAGATCACGCCGCGCTCACGCGCCTTTGCCGAAAGCTTCGCAATCTTGTTGTAGGCGCCGCGAATCTTGAACGAAAAAACCGGTTGCATGTCTTCGCGCTTGAGCAGCACACGGTTGTGCGCGCGGGCCGAAATGTTCGGCGCATGCTCCAGCGGCGTTTCGATGGCGACGTCGTAGACGTTGGCGTTCAGGATGCGTTCAAGATAGTCGATCTGCATGGTGGATTCTGAGGCTGTGCGCCCGTCGGGGGGTGACGGAACAGGGCAGAGTAGCAGGCGCTGCTGCGCTGCGCAAAGCCCGCGCCGTGGCCGACAGCCTTGCAAACAATGGCCAAATCCGTGGTGATCGGCCGCGGCGCGGCGCCAGGGCTCGCTATACTGGGCCACGGGCTCGTCAACGCACGGGGCGTCTGGATGTGGGCCGGGAGTGTGATGAAGGTGCTGATCGGTATGCGGTTTTGGGGGCTCTTGCTTGCGGCATTGGTGTCGCAGCCGGTGCTCGCCCTCTCGTCGATCGCGTTTCACTACGGCGCCGATGCGCCACTCGATGAACTCAAGGCCTTCGACGTTGCCGTGGTCGATCCGGATCATGGCTTTGACCCGGTTGCCTATCGCGGTGCGGAGGGCGCGCGCAGCGGCAGCGAGCTTTTCGCCTATGTCAGCGTCGGTGAAGTGCAGCCCTCGCGTGCGTTCGCGAAAGATATCCCAGAGAGCTGGCAGCTCGGCACCAACAAGACCTGGGCATCGATCCTGATCGATCAGCGTGCCGCGGGTTGGCCGACCTTCTTTGCCGATCGCATCGTTGCGCCGCTGTGGGCGAAGGGCTGGCGGGGCTTCTTCCTCGACACGATGGATTCCTACCAGCTCGGCGGCCCGCAGGCGGACCCGGCTGCCCAGCAGCGCGGCATCGTGAGCCTGATCCACACCCTGCGCAGCCGCTTTCCGGGTATCCGGCTGATCGCCAATCGCGGGTTCGAGCTGTTGCCGCAGATTGCAGGTGATCTGGAGGGCGTGGCGGCGGAGTCGCTGTTCCGCGGCTATGCGCACGACACGCGAAGCTATCGTGAGGTGTCGGAAGCCGACCGCGCCTGGCTGGGCGAGCAGTTGCGCGCGGTTCGCGATCGCTGGAAGCTCGCGGCGATCGCAATCGACTACGTCGCGCCAGCGGATCGCGAACTGGCGCGCGACACCGCACGGCGAATCCGCGCCGCCGGCTTCATTCCCTGGGTGGCTGACGGTGCGTTGAGCACGCTCGGCATCAGCACGGTCGAAGTGATGCCGCGGCACATCGCGGTGATGATCGACGGGCGTGAGGCGCCCGCCTTGCACTACAGCTCGGCCCATCGTTTCGCCGAAATGCCGCTCAACTACTTTGGCTATGTTGCGGACTACTTCGATGTGAACAAGCCGTTGCCGGTGCTGGACCGCGCGCGCTACGCCGGCATCGTCAGCTGGTTTGGCGGCCAGCTCGCGCCCAAGCTGCTTGCCCGAGCTCACCTG
>JAJZLD010000305.1 GCA_021803785.1 Pseudomonadota bacterium
CTGGGCGACGCGCGGCGGTAGCAGTGGGTGACGCAGTCCATGTGACCGATCTGCTCGCCGAGCGCATCCACCTGGTCGTCATCGACATCCCAGACCGACATGCCGTTGGCGGTGTAGCCCAGGGCGTAGTGGTTCGGTACCGCAGCGATACGCCGCACCCGGCCGTCGGCCTGCATGGCGCGGAAACGTTCGAGGATGCGCTCGGGCTGTTCGCCGAGCGCCTCACCGAGCGCCTGGAAGGGCTCAACGGTGAGCGGCAGGCCAGCCTGCGTGGCGAGCACGATGCGGCGGTCGAGTTCGCTGTCGTCCATCTCGCTCACTCCTGATCAAACCGAGAACTTGAGTTCGACGAAGAACTCGCGTTCCTTCGGGAAGGCGTACACCGGCAAACCGGTCTCGGCCTCGATCCGCGCAATCGCGGCATCAATGCCCTGCGGCGTTTCGGTCGCCAGCACGAACCACATGTTCAGCGCATGCTCACGGCGGTAGTTGTGCGCCACCTCGGGCAGCGCATTGACTTGCTCGCACACGGCATCCCAACGCTCGTCCGGCACCGCCAGCGCCGCCAGCACGAAAGCGCCGCCCATCCTGGCGACATCGAACATCGGCCCGAAGCGCGTCAGCACGCGACGCTCAAGCAGGGCGGCGATGCGATCCACCACCGCCTGTTCGCTGATGCCAAGGGCGTCGGCGAGCGCGGCGTAGGGCCGCTCGACCAAGGGCAGACCGTCCTGTAGCACGGTAATGAGGGTGCGATCGATCGGGTCGAGTTGCGCGGGTTCGTTTGAGGGCGGACGCGCCATCGGCTCAGCGTTCCGCGTAGCGGGCACCGCGCTGCTTGTAGCGGCGGGTCGAGAACAGCACCTCGGAAGGGCAATCGGCAATGCCGGCTTCGGCGACCGCGCGTTCGCGGGTCTGCAACACGGCTTCGCGCTCGCGTCCGTGGATCATGCAGTACAGGTTGTAATGCCAGCGCTCGGACACGCGTGCGCGCCGGTAGCACAGGTTCACGCCGGGCAGCGCGGCGATGCGGCGGCCGGCTTCGGCGGCGCGCGCATCCGGCACATCCCACACGCACATCGCGTTGGCGCGGATGCCCAGCTCATGGTGATGGACCACGATACCGATGCGACGGATCGCGCCGATCGAGAGCCAATGCCGCAGCTGTTCGATCACTTCGGTTTCGTGCATGTCGGCACGCATGCCCAGCCGCGCGAAAGGCCGCGGCACCAGCGGCAGGCCTTGCTCCAGTGCCGCCAGAAGGCGCCACTGACGGCTGTCCAGATTCACGCGGGCACGGGTGAGGTCGACCGAGCGTGCCGCGCGCGCTTCCGGACCGCGCAGATCGAACCCCAGATCCAGGTGATAGCCCTCGAGCATCGGCAGGTCGAGCGGTGTGGCGCCGGTAGCATCCTCGATACGCTGCAAGGCGGCGTCGATCTGGCGCCGTTCGCCTGCAGTGAGCACGAACCAGAGGTTGTATTCGTGCTCGCGCGCGTAATTGTGATTCACCTCGGACATCAGCGAGATGTAGCCCGCGACCGATTCCACGCGGTCCTGTGGCACGCTCAGCGCGGCCAGCGTGGATGCGCCGAAGGCTGCCGGCGTGAGCACCGCGCCAACACGCGAAATGGCACCTTCGCGCTGCAAACGACGCAGTGCGGACAGCACATCGCGCGGCGGGCGGCCATAGGCCTCCGCGATGCGGGCGAAAGGCTCCGGGTCGAGCGGCAGATCGCGCTGCCAGCGGTTGAGCAATTCGAAACCGAAGGCTTCGTCATGCACCTCGTCGCCGCCCTGCCCACCGAGTAGCGTAAGAATGTCGACCGAGCCGCCGCTAGAGGGCACGGAATAGGGCGGCGGTATGTCGGTCATCATCCTGGGTTTCATCAGAATCCGATTCTCGCGGCGCGCGTCGTGAAGAAGATGCCGGACGGCGCGTCGATGGAAAAGCTTGTGAGCGTGTCAAAGCGCTCGGTGTTGATCACGCTGACCCGGTTGTCATCGCGCGCCGAGAGCCACACCTCGCCGCCGCGCGGCTGGAATTCCAGATGCAGCACGGCGCGACCGGGTTCCAGCGACTTGACGACACTGCGCGACAGCGAATCGATCACCTGTACTTTGCCGTTATCCGGGAAGGCGAAGTTGACCCATATCTGTCTTCCGTCAGGTCGCGCCATCACGAAGACCGGCTGACCCGCCACCGGAATCTGCGCAACCTGTTGCCAGCTGCGGGTATCGACCACCCAGACTTGGTGCCGACCAATCGCCGGCAGCCACAGGTAGCCATCGGCCATCGCCCAGCCGCGCAGGTGCGGCATCTTGTAGACCGGCAACTTCTCGTCACCGCGGCCCCACTCGCGCAAGACCTTGCGCACGCCCTTTTCAGGCTGCCAGAGATCAAGCAGTGCGAGTCCGTCCTCGCCGAACAGGCCGGCGAGGTAGTAGCGCCCGTCCGGCGTCACCAAACCGTCATAGGGCTGCAGGCCGGCGGCGTATTTTTCGGTATGCGGCGTTTTGGGATCGGACAGGTCGGTGACCCAGATCTCGCCTGCGTCGAACAGCGCGTAGGCGAAGCGGTTGCCGGGCAGGTCGGCCAGCCCGACCACCTTGGAGCGCTTGCCCTCTGCGCCGTAGGTCGAAGGCACCTCGGCCAGCGGCGCCAGCGTATCGGCGTCGAAGGCGCGGATACCGCCCGGCTCGTAGTTCTGCGCGACGACGATACGGCCGTCCTGGCTGATGGCGCCGCCAATCGAGTTGCCGGCTTGTTGCACGCGGTGCGTGATACGGCGGGCCAGCAGGTCGACACGCGTCAGCGCGCCATCGCGGCCGAACACGAAGGCGAAACGGCCATCGCGTGCGAACACCACCGAAGCATGCGACAGATCGCCCAGCCCGCTGACCTCGCCAAGCACGGTGCGATGCGAGGTGTCGACCACCGCAATCTTGCCGCTCGCGCGTGCAATGACGACACCCAGATCGCCGGTACCGCGCAACTCGGGCGCTGGCGGCTGCGAGGCGCATCCGGCAAACAGGCCGGCGGCGAGCAGCAGCGCCTGGATCCGCAGGTCAATGCGCACGGGCAAGCTCCTGCGGGAAACCGTTGATCAGCTGATCGAGTATCCAGTCGGCCTCACCCTCGGTCAGGAACGGTGCCCAAGGCGGCATCGGCGTGCCCGGACGGCCGTGCAGGATGGTGGCGAGCATCGCCTCACGCGGCCGGTTGGCCAGGGTTCCGGCGTTGAGCGCCGGCCCCAGCCCGCCGGTTAGCTGCATGCCGTGGCACGAGCCGCAATCCTGCCGAACCAGATGAATCAGCGCGTCAGCCCGTTCGGGCGACGGCGCCGCGGACGCATCCGAAGCCTGCCAGAAGCCCAGCAGCAAGGCGCCGACCGCGCCGATCCGGATGATGCGATCAAACAAGTGTGGCGACATGGATTCGCGCTCCCCCTTCGCGAGATGGGGCCAGCATGCCTACCGGGTGCGACGCCAGCGTTGATCGCAGTCAAGCCGCTGGACACACTGCCGGCGAATCAGGCGCAGCCTGATCTGGCGCAAGCGGAGCGCTCCGCGCTGCGGCGGCCGTTTTCCCGGGTTTTGCCCCGGCTGACGGCGATCAACGCCCGATGTCGCGCCATCCAGAAATCCGCAAATTGGCCGAGAATCAGATAAACGACCCACTCTCGCAGCCGCCTGCTCAACACTGCTCACCCGCGTCGGCGACGCGGCAGCGAATACGGTCGAAAGCGCGGCACTGATACCGGCCGCTGCAACGCTGAGCCCATGGCCGACAAAAAAGGGCGCCAGAACGGCGCCCTTTTACCTTGTGCAGCACACCCTACGGGTTACTTGCCGCCTGCGAGCACCCAGGCAACCAGCGTCCGGATATCCTCATCAGGCACATTGTTGGGTGGCATCGGCACCAGGCCCCAAACGCCCTTGCCGCCGGCCTTGACTTTTGCGACGAGCTTATCCGGCATGTCCGACTGTCCTTTGTACTTGGCCGACACATCCTGCCAGGCCGGCCCGACCACCTTCTTGTCCGGCGCATGGCAGGCGGCACAATTGTATTT
>JAJZLD010000306.1 GCA_021803785.1 Pseudomonadota bacterium
GCTAACCTTTCTTTTCACCTGAAGGTTCTGACGCAAGCACGCCTGGTGACGGTGGAGCCGCAGGGGCGCTACCAGCGCTACCGCGCCGACCTCCCCTTGATGCTCGACCTGATCGCCTACCTCACGGAAGAATGCTGCTCGGGCAACCCTGAGCAATGCGCTGGACTGCGTGCCGCCTCGAGGTGTGCCGAGGAACTATTACCGCCGCTGCCACGCAGCGCAGCCAAAGTCTCCAGATGAACATCCTTTTTCTGTGCACCGGTAACTCCTGCCGCTCCATCCTGGCGGAGGCCACGTTCAACCACTTGGCCCCAAACGGCTGCAAGGCGATGAGTGCAGGCAGTCAGCCCACCGGGGAAGTTCACCCGCGCACGCTCGCGCTCCTGCAACGGGAAGGCATCGCCGTCGACGGGCTGCACAGCAAGTCGTGGGAAGACCTCCCCTGCGCCGCAGACGTGGTCATCACCGTGTGCGCCAACGCCGCCGGGGAAACCTGTCCCGCATATCTCGGCCCGGCGGTGCGGGCGCATTGGGGCGTTGATGATCCCGCGCGCGCCACCGGGACGGAAGCGCAAATCGAAGCCGCCTTCCGCACAGCCTTCGCTGTCCTGCGCCGTCGCATCGAAACCTTTCTGGCGCTGCCGCTGGCGGAACTTGCGCATGACCGCTTGCGCTTGCAGGCGGAGTTGGACCGGATCGGAATGCGTTGAGCGTATGTTTTTTGCCCAATATTTCAATATTTGACGGAGTCTTCAAATGAGAAAGATCGAAGTGTTTGACCCATCGTTGTGCTGCAGCACCGGGGTATGTGGTGTGGATGTCGATGAGGCGCTCGTGAATTTCGCCGCCGATGTCGATTGGGGCAGGCAAAACGGCGCGCAGATCGAGCGCTTCAATCTCGCGCAGCAGCCGCACGTATTTGCAGACCACCCGACCGTCAGAGCGTTCTTGCAACGCTCCGGTCAGGATGCACTGCCGCTGATCCTCATCGATGGCGAAGTAGCCCTCGCCGGCCGCTACCCGAAACGGACCGAATTGGCTCTTTGGATTGGGGCCAATCAGCCGAAGGAAGCGGTGCAGCCTGCAGCGGGCTGCTGCTCTGGCCGTGGCGGCTGCTGCTGAAGGATCCGAAGAGCCCACGCACATGAAATTCCTGCAACATCCGCCCCGCTACCTCTTTTTCACCGGCAAAGGCGGCGTCGGCAAGACTTCCCTTGCCTGTGCCACGGCGATTCAACTCGCCGATGCCGGCAAACGTGTACTCCTGGTCAGCACCGATCCCGCCTCGAATGTCGGACAGGTCTTCGGCCTGGACATAGGCAATCGGATTGCCCCGATTCCCGCCGTCGCCCGCCTGTCTGCGCTTGAAATCGATCCGGAGGCGGCGGCCGCCGCCTATCGGGAACGTCTGGTCGATCCGGTGCGCGCAGTGCTGCCCGATGAGGTGGTGAAGGGGATCGAAGAATCGCTGTCGGGGGCTTGTACCACGGAGATCGCCGCGTTTGACGAGTTCACCGCACTGTTGACCGACACTGCCATCACGGCCGACTATCAGCACATCATCTTCGACACCGCACCCACCGGGCACACCATCCGCCTGCTGCAACTGCCCGGCGCCTGGACCGGCTTTCTCGAAGCCGGCAGGGGCGATGCCTCGTGCCTCGGACCACTTGCCGGATTGGAAAAGCAGCGAACCCAGTACCGGGCGGCTGTCGATGCACTGGCCGATCCGCTGCAAACGCGCTTGGTTCTGGTCGCGCGCGCCCAGCAAGCCGCCCTGCGCGAACTCGCTCGTACGCACGCAGAACTCACCGCCCTCGGGCTCCAACAGCAGTACCTGGTCATCAACGGAGTGCTGCCAAGCATCGAAGCGCACGACGATCCGCTCGCCGGCGCGATCCACGAACGTGAGCAAACGGTACTGCGCAACATCCCCGCCACGTTGACCTCGTTGCCCCGCGATATTGTCGCGCTCAAGCCCTTCAATCTGGTGGGGCTCGGTGCCCTGCGCCGGCTGCTCACCGATCTTCCCCCGCCGGAGGACATACCCGTCAGTGATGTGCTCCCGATCGAGGCACCCGCCGTGGCCGATCTGGTCGATGCCATCGCCGCAGACGGCAAGGGCTTGATCATGTTGATGGGCAAGGGTGGTGTGGGCAAAACGACCCTGGCGGCCGCCATCGCCGTCGCGCTCGCCACTCGGGGCCTGCCGGTACACCTCTCGACTTCCGACCCCGCGGCCCATCTGACGGACACCTTGGCTGCTTCGCTCGAGAACTTGACGGTAAGCCGGATCGATCCGAGTGTGGAGACTGAGCGCTATCGCCGCTATGTGTTGGACACCAAGGGCGCAAAGCTCGATGCCGAAGGACGCGCACTGCTGGCAGAGGATCTGCGCTCGCCCTGCACCGAAGAGATCGCCGTTTTCCAGGCGTTCTCGCGCATCGTGCGCGAAGCAGGCAGACAGTTCGTCGTGATGGACACCGCACCGACCGGCCACACCTTGCTTCTGCTCGATGCAACAGGTGCGTATCACCGCGAGGTCGCCCGGCAGATGGGCCGGACCGGCACGCATTTCACCACCCCGATGATGCAATTGCAGGATCCGAAGAGAACCAAGGTGCTCATCGTGACGCTGCCCGAGACCACCCCCGTGTTGGAGGCGGCGAAACTGCAAGCGGACTTGCGTCGCGCCGGGATCGAGCCGTGGGCCTGGATCGTCAATAACAGTGTGGCGGCGGCTTCGGCCCGCTCGCCGCTGCTGCGACGGCGTGCGGACGCCGAACTGCGTGAGATCGATGCGGTGGCCAAGCAGCATGCGGCTCGCTACGCCGTTGTCCCGATGCTGAGGGGCGAGCCGGTTGGTGTCGAACGTCTGCGGGCGCTTATCGGCTCACCGGAAACATTGATCTCGCGGACAACCGCCTGACCGATGCCCCTCGGTTTTCCGCGTCGTGCACGACCGCGGCCGCGCGGTTCGCCGATGGTCGCGGCATTCGCGGGGAAACTCCCGGCTTGCTTTTCAAAAAGGGCTGCCTGGCATGATCCGGCGCTTCGATCCGCGCGACCCCCGGGCCGGCGAGCCGAAAATCTCCCTCCTCATGCACAAGGACTGAGCCGATGCTGACCGCACTGCTGATCTTCCTTGCCACGCTCGTCCTGGTCATCTGGCAGCCGCGCGGGCTGGGCATCGGTTGGAGCGCGACCCTCGGCGCCGTCGCCGCCCTTTTGACCGGTGCGATTCACCTCGGGAATATTCCCACCGTCTGGCACATCGTCTGGAACGCAACCATCACGTTCGTGGCGACCATCATCATCAGCTTGGTGCTCGATGAAGCCGGCTTCTTCGAGTGGGCGGCCCTGCGGGTGGCGCGCTGGGGACGCGGCAACGGCCGGGGCCTGTTCATCTTCCTGGTCCTGCTGGGCGCCGCCGTGGCGGCACTGTTCGCCAATGACGGCGCGGCCCTCATTCTCACCCCCATCGTGATGGCGATGCTGCTCGCGCTCGGGTTCACTCCGGCGACAACCTTGGCGTTCGTCATGGCCGCCGGCTTCATCGCCGATACCTCGAGTCTGCCGTTGATGGTGTCCAACCTGGTCAATATCGTGTCGGCGAATTTCTTCAATATCGGCTTCAACGCCTATGCCGCCATCATGATCCCTGTGGACCTCGCCGCGATCGCCGCCAGCCTGGTCGCGCTGCTCCTCTTGTTTCGGCGCAGCATTCCCGCCGAGTACGACACGCGGCAGCTCAAGGAGGCACGTGCGGCAATTCGCGATCCGACTACGTTTCGCATGGGATGGGTAGTGCTCGCGCTCCTGCTGCTCGGGTACTTTGGCCTGGAACCGCTCGGCGTACCGGTGAGCGCCGTCGCGGTCGCCGGTGCGCTGCTGCTGCTCGGCGTGGCTGCACGCGGCCGTATCATCAACACGCGCAAGGTGCTGCGGGAAGCGCCCTGGCAGATCGTCATTTTCTCCCTCGGGATGTATCTGGTGGTGTATGGCTTGCGCAATGCCGGTCTGACGCAGTATCTGGCGCGTGCTCTGCAAGTGATCGGCCGTGATGGCAGTG
>JAJZLD010000307.1 GCA_021803785.1 Pseudomonadota bacterium
CCCGCGAAATCGCGCAGCCTTCAACGTAGAGGGCATTCTGTGCATGCCGGTCGGCGATGGGGCAGAGAGCCGGATCTGGCTGTTGGTCCATGACGACGCGCGTCTGGCGCAGATGACACTGCAAGTTGAAAAACTTGAAGATGTGCTGGATGTGCGGCGGCATGGCGCCGACCACGCGGTGTTTGAACGTCTCGAAGCCTTCTTCCAGTGACATTGGTTGGGCGGCGCTCTTGCGACAGGGGCGCCAGCCAGCGAGGCCGCGCTGGGGGAGGTGCTAAACTCGCGCCTCCCCAGCGAGTCTATAAATACCCATCGATATGTCCGGCAGCACACTAGGCACTCTCTTCACGGTTACCTCCTTTGGCGAATCGCACGGGCCGGCAATCGGCTGTGTGGTCGATGGCTGCCCGCCCGGACTCGAACTGAGCGAGGCGGATATTCAGGCTGAGCTGGATCGGCGCAAGCCGGGTACCTCGCGCCACGTTACCCAGCGTAAGGAGCCGGATTCGGTAGAGATTCTCTCCGGCGTGTTCGAAGGCAAGACAACGGGCCATCCCATCGCGTTGTTGATCCGTAACACGGATCAGCGAAGCCAGGACTACTCTAAGATTTCGCAGACGTTTCGCCCTGGCCATGCCGACTACACCTACTGGCACAAGTACGGCATCCGCGACTACCGTGGCGGTGGGCGCTCATCTGCCCGCGAAACTGCGGTTCGCGTGGCCGCCGGTGCCATTGCGAAGAAGTGGCTGCGCGAGCGTTACGGCATCGTGATTCGCGGATTCATGAGCCAACTGGGTGAGATTCGCATTCCCTTCAAGAGCTGGGAGCATGTGTCCGAGAACGCGTTTTTCGCCGCAAACGACGAGATCGTCCCGCGCCTTGAGGCCTACATGGATGAAATCCGTGCGGATCGCGACTCCATAGGTGCCCGTATCGATGTGATCGCCAGTGGTGTGCCGGTTGGTTGGGGGGAGCCGGTTTATGACCGCCTCGACGCCGACATCGCTTACGCGATGATGAGCATCAATGCCGTAAAGGGTGTTGAAATCGGCGACGGATTTGACGTGGTTGCGCAGCGGGGCACGGTGCATGGTGACGAGCTGACGCCGGACGGTTTTCTGTCCAACCACGCTGGCGGGGTTTTGGGAGGCGTATCGAGCGGACAGGATGTTCGCGTTTCGATCGCGATCAAACCGACCTCGTCGCTTCCTCAGAATCGTCGCTCGATCGATCTCGCAGGCGCGCCGACCGAAATGATGACCACTGGCCGCCACGACCCGTGCGTTGGTATTCGAGCGACCCCTGTTGCCGAGGCGATGTTGGCGCTCGTATTGGTTGATCACGCACTGCGTCATCGTGCGCAGAACGCTGATGTTCAGGTCGCGACGCCGCGTATCGCCGGCCTGGCGCCCGCGGGGCATCAGGATGTTCCTAGCCCCAAGGGCTGATAGTGCGGTTCCGTCCAGGAGGTTCTGATATGTCGATTTCCTTGGCTCGCGCCGTGCCGGTCTGGCTGTTGTGCTGCATTGCTGTGGCCTGTGCGACCGTGCAGACCACGGCGCCCGGCACGGTCGGCGTGGATCGTAAGCAGACCGTGTCGCCACTGGTGAATCGCGATGCGCTGAACAAACAGGCTGCGTCGCAATACCGCCAGGTCGTCAACTCGGCCGAACAGAAAAAGGCGCTCAACGTTGATCATGTGCAAACGGAGCGTGTGCGCCGGATTGCAGCCCGGCTCACGCCGACCGTGGCGGCTTTTCGGCCCGATGCTGTTGGCTGGCGCTGGGAGGTCAACGTCCTTACATCGAAAGAGGTCAACGCT
Source organism: Pseudomonadota bacterium (assembly GCA_021803785.1). Lineage (GTDB taxonomy): Bacteria > Pseudomonadota > Gammaproteobacteria > Burkholderiales > Rhodocyclaceae > Niveibacterium. The sequence continues at coordinate 1,826 of JAJZLD010000307.1, forward strand.
TGGTGTATGCCGGGGGGCAAGATTGCCGTCTACTCCGGGTTGATCGATCAACTCAAAATTACTGACGATGAGTTGGCTGCTGTGATGGGGCACGAAATTGCGCATGCCTTGCGAGAACATGCCTGGGAACGCGCTTCGCAGGCCATGAATGCCCAGATTGGACTTACGGTGATCGGTATCGCGCTTGGCGCGAGCGGTTCCACGATGGACATGGCCGGCATGGCTTATCAAGCGATGTTCGCGCTGCCGAATTCCCGCGAACAGGAAACCGAGGCCGACCGCATCGGCGTTGAGCTGGCGGCGCGCGCTGGCTACGACCCTCGCGCGGCGATTTCGCTGTGGGACAAAATGGGACGTCTCGCCGGCAACTCGCAACCACAGTGGCTGTCGACCCACCCATCACAGGCGTCGCGCCAAAGGGATCTTGCGGTCTACTCGGCCAAGGTAATGCCCCTTTATGAGCAGGCAATCGAACGACGTTGATCGGCACCCAGCGGCTTCTGTGCCTGCGAGCAGCGCCGACCGACCGTCGCCACGGATGTCTACATGGCGGTGAGATGCAGCGGGGCGTTGCAATGATGTTTTGTTGCGCTGCCGCATGGCGGGCTGGTCAGCATGAACGTGCTGTGAAATAATTGAAGATTGCGTTTTTGTTGCGGTTTTTGGCTCATGGCACTGCGCACACTTTACGAAAAACTCTGGGACAGTCATGTCGTCCATGTTGAGGACGACGGTACGGCATTGATCTATATCGATCGCCATCTCGTGCATGAGGTGACCAGCCCGCAGGCCTTCGAGGGGCTCAAGCTGGCTGGTCGTAAAGCGTGGCGGGTCGGCTCGATCGTCGCGACCGCGGATCACAACACTCCGACCGATGACTGGGCAAGCGGAATCAAGGATCCGATCTCACGCCTTCAGGTTGAAACGTTGGACGCGAATATTCGCGAGTTTGGCGCCAAAGCTTACTTCCCGTTCAAGGATGTCCGCCAAGGCATCGTGCATGTGATCGGGCCGGAGAACGGCGCCACGCTGCCGGGAATGACTGTTGTTTGTGGCGATTCGCACACCTCGACCCATGGTGCATTTGCTTGCCTGGCACATGGTATCGGTACGTCGGAAGTCGAGCATGTGATGGCGACGCAGTGCCTGCTGCAGAAGAAATCGAAGACCCTGCTGATCAAGGTTGATGGGCCGCTGGGGAAGGGCGTCTCGGCCAAAGACATCGTGCTGCATGTCATCGGCCGAATTGGCACGGCAGGTGGTACCGGCTATGCGATGGAATTTGGCGGTTCGACTATTCGTGCGCTGTCGATGGAAGGGCGGATGACGCTGTGCAACATGGCGATCGAGGCAGGTGCGCGCGCCGGTCTGGTTGGTGTTGACGACGTCACAATTGAATATCTGCGTGGCCGCGATTTCGCTCCCAAGGGGGATCACTGGGATCAGGCCGTGGCGTACTGGCGCACGCTGGTGTCAGACCACGGCGCTCAGTTCGACCGTATCGTCGAGATCGATGCGCGGCAGATTCAGCCGCAAGTCACCTGGGGCACGTCTCCAGAGATGGTGACGACGATCGACGGCTTTGTGCCTGATCCGGAGAAAGAAACCGATCCGGTGCGCCGCGAGGGTTACGGCCGTGCGCTGCAATACATGGGCTTGACGCCGCGCATGCCGATCACCTCGATCGCGATCGATAAAGTTTTTATCGGGTCCTGCACGAACTCGCGTATCGAAGATTTGCGCGAGGCAGCGGCGGTTGCACGCGGCCGGCGTGTCGCGGACAACGTCAAACTTGCGCTGGTCGTGCCGGGCTCGGGATTGGTGAAGCGCCAGGCTGAATCGGAAGGGCTCGATAAGATCTTCAAAGCGGCCGGCTTTGAGTGGCGTGAGCCGGGTTGCTCGATGTGTCTCGCGATGAACGCGGACCGTTTGGAGCCGGGTGAGCGGTGCGCATCCACCTCCAATCGCAACTTCGAAGGTCGTCAAGGGCCGGGGGGACGTACTCACTTGGTGAGCCCGGCGATGGCCGCGGCCGCGGCGATCGCCGGTCACTTCGTTGATGTCCGCGAAATTCTCTGATTCGGCAAGGAGAATGGATATGAAAATTCTGCGTATTTTCGTTTTTGCGTTGCTCGCAACGTCGCTCTCCGCCTGCAATACCGTGCACGGCCTTGGAAAGGATATCGAGAAGGCCGGCGAACCCATTGAGGTCTCGCACAGA
>JAJZLD010000308.1 GCA_021803785.1 Pseudomonadota bacterium
CTGCAGACCTGGGCCGCAGGCAAGATCGTGCTGGAGACCGACTCGACCCTGGATGAAGTTCTTGGCGACAAAACCGGAGTCACCGGCATTCGAGTAAAGAACGTGAAGACGGGCGAAACGAAGGATATCGCCCTCAAAGGCGTATTTATCGCGATCGGCCACAAGCCCAACACCGACATCTTCAAAGGCCAACTAGAGATGGATGACACCGGCTACCTGATCACCGAAGGCGGCCGCAACGGCAATGCGACGCAAACATCCGTGAAGGGCGTCTTTGCGGCCGGCGACGTACAGGATCATGTCTATCGCCAGGCCGTCACCAGCGCTGGCACCGGCTGCATGGCGGCATTGGATGCCGAGCGCTACCTCGACAGCCTCGGCAAGGCCTGATCGACCTCACGTTCAGCCCGGCCCCAACACGCACAGCCCATGAGCAAGCGCTCCGCACCGCCCGCGCCGCAGCACTTTGTTGCGCTGCGGGCGCTGCGCAACAAGTTGTCGGCCGCGACATCGCGCCCGACGAAATCCCCGCGAACGTTACGTGAGGCTGCGCGCAACACGGAAGATATTGACTTCGCTGCGGCAATGCGGGACATCCAACCCTTGCCCGCGACCAACATGGCTGAATTGTCGCGCCCAAAGCCGGCCCCTGTGCCACGCCGGAAAGTGGCGGAGGCCGAAAATTCGGCTGAACCGACGCCCAACGCGCCGCGTGATGAGTTCGCCTCGTTCCATGACGCGATGCACGACGTCGTGGCGTTGCGAAAGGATGGCCGCGTTGATCCGGACATGATGGGGCGCCGCGCCCCATGCCCGCATCCGACGCACGATACCAGTGCCGACACGATGGGTGCATGGCTCGATCGCGCCGAAAACCCTCACGACCCGGCTGCGCTGTTTCGCCATGCCGTGGGCCCGGCAGCGCCGTTGCGCGAATCTGGCCGGCTTCACCTGACACCACCCGCGCCCCCACCGCAACCTCGGCAGCGCGTAGCGGACGAACAACAGGTGCTGACCGACAGCATCGTAGCGCCGATGAGCTTTGAGGATCGCCTGGATATCGGCGACGAAGCCGCCTTCCTGCGCCCCGGTATCCCGCGCAGAGTCCTTACAGACTTACGCCGGGGCCGTTGGGTGGTTCAAGCCGAGCTTGATCTTCACGGCATGGATCGCGAGGAGGCTCGACTGTCGCTCGCTCAGTTTCTTGCCCTGCGACTGACTCGGGGCGAGCGGTGCGTGCGGGTGATTCACGGCAAAGGGCTGGGCTCACCAGGGCGCGTTGGCGTGCTCAAACAGCTCTCGCGCAACTGGCTTGCGCAGCGCGAAGAGATACTCGCCTTCTGCCAAGCGAAGCCGCATGACGGCGGCGATGGGGCTCTGCTGGTTCTGTTGCGCGCCCCGCGCACTCCAACCTGAAAACCAGCGCAAGACCGATGGGCAGGAACAATAAGGCCCCCCTTGGGCGGCCTCTTTTGCGCTGACTCAGCAATCAGCTCAGATAGCGGCTTCGTCGGTCTCGCCGGTACGAATCCGCACAATCTGCTCTACCGGCGTCACGAAGATCTTGCCGTCGCCGATCTTGCCGGTGCGTGCGGCCTTGATGATGCCTTCGATCGCCTGGTCAACCGTGCTGTCGGCCACCACGACCTCGATCTTGATCTTCGGCAGGAAGTCGACCACGTATTCAGCGCCGCGATACAACTCGGTATGGCCCTTCTGACGGCCAAAACCCTTCACTTCAGTCACGGTCAGACCGGTAATCCCAACTTCAGACAGCGCTTCCCGCACTTCATCGAGCTTGAACGGTTTGATGATCGCTTCGATTTTTTTCATCTGCTTACTCCTCCGGGATTGGGTTCAAAACTCGTCCTGGTACCGCGCCGTGATTGGGTAACGCCAATCCTTGCCGAAACCGCGCCGGGTGACGCGTATCCCGACTGGCGACTGGCGCCGTTTGTACTCGTTCCGCTTGAGCATACCCACCACACGGCGAACATCCGTCTCAGCGTAGCCGGCGTCGATGATCTCACGCGGGCTCTCGTCGCGCTCCATGTAGGCCTCGATGATCGCATCGAGCACCTCGTATTCGGGCAGTGTGTCCTGGTCGGTCTGGTCCGGCTTGAGTTCGGCCGACGGCGGGCGGGTGATAATGTTGTCAGGGATCAGCTCGCCGTCTCGGTTACGCCAGCGCGCCAGACGATAAACAAAGGTCTTGAAGATATCCTTGATGACCGCAAAACCACCGGCCATATCGCCGTAAAGCGTAGCGTAACCCACCGCCATCTCGGATTTGTTGCCGGTCGTCAGCACCAGGGAGCCGGTCTTGTTCGACAGCGCCATCAGCAACATGCCGCGGATGCGCGCCTGAAGATTCTCTTCGGTGGTGTCGGCCTTGAGGCCAGCAAACATCGGCGAAAGGATCTGATCGAAGGTCACCATCGCGGGCGCGATCGGAATCTCGTCGTAACGCACACCCAAGCGCTGCACCAGCAGGCGGGAGTCATCGAGGCTCATCTGCGCGGTATAGGGCGACGGCATCATCACCGCGCGCACCCGGTCTGCCCCCAGCGCGTCGACTGCAACACACAAGGTCAGTGCTGAATCGATGCCGCCCGAAAGCCCGAGCAGAACCCCAGGAAAGCCGTTCTTGCCAATGTAGTCCCGCACCCCCATGACCAGCGCGGACCAGACGTCCGCCTCGATCGTTCGCGGCGCGGTGACGCGATCGCTGACGAGGTCACTGTCGCAATACGTGACGAAATCAAGGCTCTCTTCGAACGAGGGCCCCTGATAGCGCAAACCACCATTGCGTGCGAGGGCAAACGACGCGCCATCGAATACAAGCTCGTCCTGGCCGCCCACCAGGTTGCAGTAGACAATCGGGATACCGGTATCGCCCACACGATCACGCAACACCTCATGGCGGACCTGGAGCTTGTTCATGTGGTAGGGTGAGGCGTTGATTGCAACCAGCAACTCGGCGCCCGCAGCCCGCGACGCTTCCGCAGCACCGGCTTCCCATACATCGGCGCAGATGTTCAGGCCGATACGCACGCCCCGATGCTCAAACACACAAGCGTCGGTGCCAGCATCGAAATACCGTTCTTCATCGAAGACTTCGTAGTTCGGAAGGCGCAGCTTGCGGTAGGTCGCGAGCACGCGGCCTCCACGAAGCACAGATGCAGCATTGAAGCGACGATCTCCTTCCTGTAGCGGATGGCCGACGATGATCGCGAGATCATCGCTCTCCATCGCCAGCGAAGCCATTGCGCGGTCACAACTGCGGTAGAAATCGGGGCGAAGAAGCAGATCCTCGGGCGGGTAGCCGCACAGGCTCAGCTCCGGGGTAACAAGTAGATGCGCACCGGCCTCTCGCGCACGGCGGGCGGCCTGGCGGATCTTTTCGAGGTTTCCGTCGATATCGCCGACAACACAGTTGAGTTGCGCGACTGCAATCTTGAGGGGGTCTTGTGCCATAGGGCGAACTATACCTTGAGCGGCACAGGCTGCCGCGCCAAAGCAAACGAGGACTGCGGTCGCCCGCAATCCTCGTTGCCAAACCGAAACAACTGCGTCACGAAAGACGCAAAGCGCTTAATTCGATTGCGAGAGGTAGATACTCCACAGTCTGGCCAAGGTCGCAGCGCCATCGGAGCCAGTCACCGTCTTCATGAGCTCGATCGCCTTTGCGCGCTTGCCGGCAACATAGTGGGCATAGGCGAGCCGCAGCTTGGCATCCTCGGGGCGCTTCAAGCCGCCCTTCTTGATGCCTGCCGCCATCATCTCCAGTCCCTTGTCGGCCTGACCATGAAGAACGTAGTTGTAGCCCAAATTGACCAGGGCATTACCATCCTTTGCAGCAGCGGCCTGCGCGTCCTGAGAGCCAAGGGCCTGCTTATCCTCGGCGAGTTGCTTGTTGATCATGTCGCCGAGGCGGCGGTGGCGATCGGCATCGCTCCCCTGACCCATTATCTTCGCGGCCATGCCCTCGTCATAGACTTTCTTGGCTTCGATCGGGTAGCCCTGCTGAA
>JAJZLD010000309.1 GCA_021803785.1 Pseudomonadota bacterium
GTGCGAACTTCAAGTGCTTGAATCTTAGCGGCGCGACCCCCATTTCGGGTGCATGGGCCGCCATGCCGGCGTGCCGTGAGGACGACAAGGAGACATCCATGATCTACCGGAGTTTCATTCCCCGCGAAGTGCTTGCCCAACTGGATCGGCTGCAGCGCGAACTCCAGCCCGCAGAGCGTTCGTCGAGCATCCGTGGTGCCGCCCAGGGCAGCTTTCCGCCGATCAACATTGGCAGCACTCCCTCCGCCGTTGAGCTATACGCATTCGCGCCGGGCATCGACCCCGCCACGCTTGATGTGCAGATCGAACGCGGCGTGCTGACGCTGTCAGGCGAACGCAAGTCCGATCTGCCGTCAGCAGACCAGAAGGCCACGGTGCATATCGGCGAGCGCTTCAGTGGCCGCTTCCGCCGCGTGGTCACGCTACCCGACGACATCGACGCAGGCGCCGTGAGTGCCCGTTACCGCGATGGGCTGCTGCATGTCAGCGTGCCACGCCGCGTTGCCGAACAACCGCGCAAGATCGAAATCCTGTAAGGAGCCCCGCCATGACCCAGGCCACCCCGAACACCGCCACCGCGCGTGAAGACGATGTGCTGATCCCGGCTGTCGACGTGATCGAAGATCCGCAGGGCATCCTGCTGATTGCCGACCTCCCCGGCGTGCCGAAGGAGCAACTCAACATCCAGGTCGATGGCGACTTGCTGACACTGGAAGGCGCAATCGCGCTGCCAGTACCGCAGGGCATCACGTCGATCCATGCGGAAATCGAAGCACCACGCTTCCGCCGCGCCTTCACGCTGTCGCGCGAACTCGATGCCGAGCGGGTTGAAGCAGAGCTGCGCCACGGCGTGTTGCGGCTGCGGATTCCGAAGAAGGCGCATGCGCAGCCGCGCCGCATCGAGGTCCAGATCGACTGACCAAACTCCCGGCCCGCCACGCTTCACGGTGCGGGCCGGTTTTGCTAGCGTTATCGGCCTGACTTCTGCAATCAGGGAGGTCTTGTGTCGATCCTCGATAACATCCTCGAGCAGGCGCAACCGCTGCGCATGCCGCTCTTCGCGGTGAGCCTCACCGCACTGCCCCACGCCAACACCCCCGTCTTGCTCGGCCTGCACTGGCATGCCTTCCGGCGCGATGCCGAGCAGCGCGACGCGCCGCTGCGTGCGGTGCCGTTGTCGCTACTACAACTTAACTTGCGTTGGCACGCACTCGCCGAGCTTGAATACGAAGTGCTCGATGCCGCATGGCAATTGGGCGCCTGGTCGCTCGATCGCGACGAGCGCCGCGCCTGCAACATCGTGGGTGCGCCCAGCGCCGAAGCACTGGCCTGCCGACGCGCGTTTGCAGACCCGGTATTGTGGGCCGAGCGCGACGACGATCTGCCGGTGGAATCCGCCCCCGATCGCGAGGCGCTGATGCATCGAGCCGGTGACGTGGGCTATGTGCAGTGGCAGTTCAGGCCGGTATCGGGCGGCATCTGGCCGAGTGCAGACGGCGACGACACGCTGCGCGCCGATGGCCGCCGCGAGCCGCCCTGCCCGGTGACACCCCTGCCCCCGCACGGCGGCAGCAACCGCCACATGAGCTACCGCCTGGGCCGCACGGCACGCCTGATCTTGCGCTGAAGGCCTTGTCGCGCAAGGGCTGCATATGATGTTGCGCAGCCCTCTTGAAAGCCGGAATTTCGCTCCTACATTGGCTGGTGCCGGCAGGCCCGGCCGGGTTGGTCGCCGCGTTCGAGCGTGGCGGGTGCACCCGTATCCCTTCCTGGTGATCTGAATCGTAAGAGGAGAAAGGACATGAAACTCCGCCCCCTTAATGACCGGATTATCGTCAAGCGGATCGAAGCTTCTCGCACGACGGCATCCGGCATCGTCATCCCCGATACCGCGTCCGAAAAGCCGGTGCAGGGCGAAGTGATCGCCGTCGGCCCTGGTAAGACACTGGACAACGGCAACCTGCGCGTGCCGGCGGTGAAAGCTGGCGACCGCGTGCTCTTCAGCACCTACGCCGGACAAACCGTGAAACTCGATGGCGAGGAGTACCTGGTCGTCCGTGAGGACGAGGTGCTCGCCATCATCGAAGCGGCGGCCGACCTGAAGAAGGCGGCCTGAGTCATCCCCCGTTCAAGACATTCAGGAGTCAGATATGGCAGCCAAGGACGTCAAGTTCCATGAGAACGCCCGTGCCCGCATTCTGAAGGGCGTGAACACGCTGGCCGATGCGGTGAAGGTCACTCTCGGCCCGAAGGGTCGTAACGTCGTGCTCGCACGCAGCTTCGGCGCACCGGTGATCACCAAGGACGGTGTATCGGTCGCCAAGGAGATCGAACTGAAAGACCGGTTCGAGAACATGGGCGCGCAGATGGTGAAGGAAGTGGCCTCGAAGACCGGTGACATCGCCGGCGACGGCACCACCACGGCTACTGTGCTGGCGCAGGCGATCGTCAAGGAGGGCATGAAGTACGTGACCTCCGGCATGAACCCGATGGATCTCAAGCGCGGCATCGACAAGGCGGTCAGCGCCGTGGTCGCCGAGTTGCAGACGCTCTCCAAGCCGGTCACCACGAGCAAGGAAACCGCCCAGGTCGGCACCATCTCGGCCAACGCGGATGAGGCGATCGGCAAGATCATCGCCGACGCGATGGACAAGGTTGGCAAGGAAGGCGTGATCACCGTCGAGGACGGCAAGAGCCTTGAAAACGAGCTCGACGTGGTCGAGGGCATGCAGTTCGACCGCGGCTACATCTCGCCCTACTTCATCAACAACCCGGACAAGCAGACCGCGGTGCTCGAAGATCCGCTGATCCTGCTGCACGACAAGAAGATCTCCAATATCCGCGACCTGCTGCCGGTGCTCGAAGCCGTCGCCAAGGCCGGCAAGCCGCTGCTGATCATCGCCGAGGATGTGGAAGGTGAGGCACTCGCGACCCTGGTGGTCAACAGCATGCGCGGCGTGCTGAAGGTGGCCGCGGTGAAGGCGCCGGGCTTTGGCGACCGTCGCAAGGCAATGCTCGAAGACATCGCGATCCTCACCGGCGCGACCGTGATCTCGGAAGAGACCGGCCTGCAGCTGGAGAAGGCGACGCTGGCCGAGCTGGGCCGCGCCAAGCGTGTCGAGGTGCAGAAGGAAGCCACGCTGATCATCGACGGCGCCGGCGACCAGGCGAAGATCGAAGCGCGCGTGAAGACGATCCGCGCCCAGATCGAGACCGCCACCAGCGACTACGACCGCGAGAAGCTGCAGGAGCGTGTCGCCAAGCTCGCCGGCGGTGTCGCGGTGATCAAGGTGGGTGCTGCGACCGAAGTCGAGATGAAGGAGAAGAAGGACCGCGTCGACGACGCGTTGCATGCGACCCGTGCGGCGGTCGAGGAAGGTATCGTGCCGGGCGGCGGCGTGGCACTGCTGCGTGCGCGCAGCCGCATCGAATCGCTCAAGGGCGACAACGCCGACCAGGATGCCGGCATCCACATCGTGATGCGGGCGCTGGAAGAGCCGCTGCGCGCCATCGCCGCGAATGCTGGCGACGAGCCCTCGGTGGTGGTCGCGAAGGTGCTCGAAGGCAAAGGCAACTTCGGCTACAACGCGGCAACCGGTGCCTACGGCGATCTGGTGGAGATGGGCGTGATCGACCCGACCAAGGTCACGCGCACTGCGCTGCAGAACGCCGCCTCGGTCGCCGGCCTGATCCTCACCACCGACGCAACGGTCGCCGAAGCGCCGGCCGACGACAAGCCGGCCCGCTCGCCGGCTGGCATGGCCGACGCCGATTTCTGATCCATGATGCGGCCGCCGCCCGGCGGCCCCTCATTCGCCTTGTGGCCACCGTCCGCGGTGGCCTTCTTTTTTGTTCTGCCGCGGGGAGACCGCTCCAGCGAGCGTGCGATGGCTTGCACCCGCACCCGATCCAGCCCCGCTCGCAGGCTCTGTGCAGCGTTGATGCGCGCGGCAAACGGATCGCCCGCGGTCTGAGCAATCGAAAGGTGGTTTTCGGCGGTGACGGCGAACACGATTTGGTCTGCTGCGCA
>JAJZLD010000310.1 GCA_021803785.1 Pseudomonadota bacterium
TACCGCTGTCGGTTAGAAGATCGATGTATACGTCCTCGCTGCGCAGCAGGAACGTGTTGTACCCGGCTTCCCGAATCGCAACTTCCCGCGCCGCCCGAGAGGTCATGCGAATTGGCTCGACGACTTTTACCTTCCAGGGCTCAGCCCAGGAGCGATGTCTGGTCGGGGAACCGTTTGGAGATTCTGCATTCATTCGCGCCCGCCTTCCGCCGGACCTGTCCCGACGGGTTTCGAGTGATTGATGGGTTGCTTCCGCAAAATGATGTCCGCGCATTTCGCGGATGGCAGTCCGAAGGTAAGTGGCGTGGATGGTCTAGGAAAGCGTATAATTCCGGCATTTTAAATCGATAATATCGATGATCATGCGTCCCGATCTCGATGCCATACGCGCTTTGGATGCCGTGGTGCGCCACGGCGGGTTCGCCCAAGCGGCGGCAGCGCTGCACAGGGTTCAATCCACCGTGAGCTATCAGGTCGGTAAGCTGGAGGCGCAGCTCGGTGTGCCGTTGCTGGACCGGACCCATTACCGCGTCCAATTGACCCCTGCGGGCGAGGCGTTGCTTGCGGAGGGTCGCCGGCTGCTCGGTCAGGCGGATCACATGGCGTGGATGGCTCAGCAGTTTTCGGACGGGTGGGAGCCGCGCCTCACCGTGATTCTCGATGGGATCCTGCCGCTAGAGGCGAGTCTGCGCGCTCTGAAGACCTTGGCAGAGGAAAAGGTGCCGACGCGAATTCAATTGAAGGTCGAATATCTGGGCGGTGTGCAATTTCGCTTCGAGAAAGATAACGCCGATATCATGCTGGTGAAGGATTATGTGGGCCGCTCGGACCTCGACGCGCACCCACTGCCGGAAGTGGAGTGCGTTCTATGCGTTTCGCCGCGACACCCTCTAGCGGACCGCGTCCGCGTGACTCTCCGGGAACTTCATGAGCACGTCGAGCTCTCTGTCCAAGATTCGAGCGACCGGGGCGACGATGAGCACATGTTTGGCGGCGATCGCGTCTTCTATCTCGACGGATTCATCGCCAAGAAGCAGGCGTTGCTGATGGACTTGGGTTTCGGTTGGATGCCGCGTTATCTCGTTGATCGAGAATTGCAAGTCGGGGCGCTCACAGAGCTGCGCTATGCCGGTGGATCGAGATACAGCTTCATGCCCCAACTCGTTCATCGGGTGACTGCTCCGCTCGGTCGGACCGGGCGGCGGCTGGCAGAGTTGCTCGTAGGTGGATCAACGCCGATTCGGCAGCAGTGATGTCGATCCTGGTCCCAGAATCGCGCTTATCAGGTTTCCGTCCGCGGTGATTGCCGACGAGGCTCGCGCAAACAGGTGGTCCATCGATCAAGAACAAACAAGCACTTGTTCTTCGTGGGGCTGATTGCGTGGTCCATTCAGGAACAATGTTCTCGAGCGGCTGCTGGGAATCTCTTGTACTCGTTGGCCGGGACTCCTGACTCTGGTGGGCCCCCCGGCAGGCTGTGCTATCCCCTTGGGCCGCCCAGCGGCCCGGCGCCGGCATGATCGTCGAAGCGCCCGACACCGTCCACGTACGCGCGCAGCATGTCGAGCGACTTGTGGCGCGACCGAGCGGCCATAGCGGCCATAGCGGCCATTTTGAAGATGCTGGCACGCTTGCGCGCGGCGGACATCAAAAACCCCTTCGCAGGCAATGGTCCCGGCCGCCTTGAGGCCCGCTTGAGCGGCGCGCCGCTTGATGACGAGCGCGACGCTCTGGGCGGTGAGGCGTACACGGCCGGCGCGATCGCCGCGGTAGAGCCGCCGGAAGAGGGGGCCGGTCGTGATACCGGCCACGACCTGCCAATCGAGCACCGCCTGCACCGGACAGTAGGGCGAGTGCGGAACGCGCGGGACGGCAAGGATATCCCCTTTTGCCTTCCTGGTTGGGCTTCGACCGCGCGATCCGTACCTCGGGGCGCTCAGACAGATCCTCGACATCGAGCGCGACGAGACTCATCTTTGGGGCACCAACTCTCAAAATCGCGGCCAGGATCAGATGCCAGAGAGGCGTTCACATTCTTCGCGGGACAGTTCCACTTTCCTGTCCAAGAACTGCCTCGCGGCGCCCAGCGATGCGATCGCCGGCTCTTTGTGCGCATAATGTATATTATGTAATATGCTGGATACGTGCAGCAATGGCTGATCAATCCAGCGATGACTTTATTCTTTCGCTATTTTCCCTGGGCCAAGGTCCTGCCGTATTGCGGCGCGCAGGTTGCCGGCGCATTCGCCGGCGCTGCGCTCGTCTACACGGACTACGTGCCGGCGATCAACATGTGGAACGCCGCGCACAAGGTTATTTCGCGCGCCAGCCCCGGTGGATGACGACGTTCAGCATCTTCGCCACGTTTCCAGCGCATTACTATGGTCAGAACATGCTGGAACCGCTGTTCGACCAGATAGTCGGGACCTTTTTCCTGCTGCTGTTCGTCCTGGCGATTACCGATTCCATGAACGTGGGCGTGAAGGCCGACCTTGCACCATTCATGGTCGGCATGGCTGTGGCCGCGATTGGCATGTCGTTCGGAACAGGCGCCGGTTATGCTATCAATCCTGCGCGCGTTTTTGGCCCACGCCACTTTTGCTGGTTGACCGGATGGGGCGCCAACGCGTTCCCCGGACCGCACGATTATTGGTGGGTGCCCATCAAAGGGCCTCTTATCGGCGGTCCTCTGGCGGTGGCGCTCTACAAGTTGTTCATTGCCGATACTTTAGCGGCCACGGCCGCTTCCGCTCATGCGGCTGAGAGTGCCGATATCGGCGCCACGGAGACCACGGACGAGGAATCTTGAACGCACAGCGGGGCGCAATCGCTGTCATGCGATCCATTGCCTTCGGTCGCCCAAGTTTCCATGGCCTTATAACCACGCGCACCGCACAGATAAGCACCGGCGGCGACGCCCAGCACGGCGCTCAGAGGTGGCCGCCGTGAGCATCGTCCCCGCTGCGCGCTGCCGGCCGTCTCCGCTCGCCGCTGCTGGCTGACTGCTGGCGCGCTTGAGCTTGTTGTACTCCAGGCCCAGTGCTCGTGCCGTCCGATACACCCCATGCCGCCGCGCCAGCCTCTCTGCGGCCGCCCACACCCACCCCGGCAGCGCCTTACCGCGACTGCCGCCCTGCCCATCCTCATCCAGTCGCCGCCGGAGCCGGCTCAAATCCGCCGGCTGATCGCGCTCGGTTCTGCTCATACGTTGCTCCCGTGGCCCGGAATGGGCGTGCTCGCCCGGTAACGCATCCTTGCCGGAAAGACACTGCGCACCGAGCTCGTGCTTGCCGCCATCAACATGGGGCTCGCCGACCGCCGCCCACAAGAGGTTATCCATCACTCCGACCACGGTTGTCAATGTACCAGTTTCGCCTTCGGCAAACGGTGTCGGGAGATGGGCGTGATTCCTTCTGTCGGCTCGGTGGGCGACGCGTACGATCATGCCATGGCCGAGAGCGTCCTTGCTTCTCTGGAGTGCGAACTGTTGGATCGGCGGTGTTTCCACACGCAGGCGGAGGCGACGCTGGCTGCCTTCGAATGCATCGAAGGCTGGTACAACCCCCGAAGGCGGCACTCGTCGCTGGGCTACCTGTCGCCCGTACAAGTCAAATGCGAACTGCGTGCCGGACGCATCAGAGCAGCGAAGCTTCTGCCGCGAAACGCGACAGATCGCACTCCTGTCAAATCCGCTATAATCACGAAGGAGGAGACGCACATGAGCGTTACACTACGTCATTGAGAGCGCTTCTACCCGTCCACTGAAGCGGGGCCGGTCCAGATACACGACCCCTTCCGGATCTCGCCGGATCCCTGTGTTTTACCTCGGGAAATTGCGTCCATGTATATCGCTGGTATCAAACTCGGGTCTGGTCTCTCCGTCTTCTTTTATACCATTTCAACATCTTACGTCTGCAACTCTCGCTGTGCGCCCTCTCAAAGTGCCATTCATCCACTAGCTATTCCTTTCGCATGCGGCATAATGGCCGCTTCCCGCGAGTAGCAGCGGCTTGCGGGCTCTGCTG